>JBEBTQ010000143.1:0-8146 GCA_040393685.1 Advenella kashmirensis
GGTCGGGATGCGGAAATGAAACGCATGAACCAGGGCATGGCCTGTAGCCAGTAATCAAATGGCACATGCAATGCGCTGGTACTGTCAAGCAGCATGGAAGCAGCCTGTTTCATGACACCTGGCATGGCCAGGGGGGCCACCGATCCTTCGGACAAGGCACCGGCATTGCCAAACGAACACTGCGATCCGGGATCATGGGCGTCAAACACCGTCACCTGCCAGCCGGCTTCGCTGAGCGAACGCGCTGTACAAAGTCCGACAATGCCTGCGCCAATGATTGCAACTGAATTTTTGCTGCTGGACATGAATCTTCTCGATGAAGCCAATTGATGTCCTTCATTGTAACTGTTCAAACCCGGGTAGAATATGATGCATCAATCGAATCAGTCAGGTCGCTGCAGGATGCGTGCCTGATACTTTGTAAATACAGGAGTCCTATGCTGAACTTGCCTACCTTTGATGATGTAAAAACGGCGGCTGAACGAATCAAAGGTTATGCTCACCGCACGCCGGTCCTGCGCTCCCGAACCATTGACGAGCAGCTGGGCGCCAGCCTTTATTTCAAATGTGAAAACTTCCAGCGCATTGGCGCGTTCAAGTTCCGCGGTGCATTCAATGCGATTGCGGCGCTGGATGATGACCAGAAGCGTGCCGGTGTCATTGCGTTTTCTTCGGGCAATCACGCTCAGGGTGTTGCCCTGGCCGCTTCTTTGCTCAATGTGAAAGCCACGATCGTGATGCCGCTGGATGCGCCGGCAGCCAAACTGGCTGCCACTCGCGGCTATGGTGCACAGGTTGTGCAATACGACCGATACACAGAAGACCGGGCCGCCATTGCCGAGAAACTTGCCCGTGAGCATGGCTATACCGTGATTCCACCTTACGATCATCCAAATGTGATTGCGGGGCAGGGTACGGCAACGCTGGAACTGATGGAAGAAACCGGCCCGCTGGATATGCTGTTTGTGTGTCTGGGCGGTGGCGGTCTGATTGGTGGTTCTGCGCTGGCCGCGCGCGCAATGGCGCCCGATTGCAAGGTGTATGGGGTCGAGCCTGAAGCGGGTAATGACGGACAGCAGTCTTTGCGTACCGGCCAAATTGTGCGGATAGACATGCCAAGAACCATTGCTGATGGGGCACAAACACAGTTTCTTGGCAACTACACGTTCCAGATTATTCAGCGCGAAGTGGAAGACATCCTTACCGTCACCGATGCGCAACTGGTTCAGACCATGCGTTTTTATGCCGAACGCATGAAAATGCTGGTTGAACCCACAGGCTGCCTGTCACTGGCTGGTGCAAGCACAGTGAAGGACCTGATACGCGGCAAGCGGGTCGGTATTATCATCAGCGGTGGAAACGTGGATCTTGACCGCTTCTGCACCTTACTTGCTGATCAATAGCGCGGCAGGAAATGCAAAGCGTACAGGCAGGATATCCCGCCGATAGCCCGGCGCTGCCGGAGTGGCGAATTCTGGCGGCAGGTCTGTGCGCCAGTCTGGTGGGTATCGGTCTGGCGCGCTTTGCCTATACGCCATTGCTGCCGGCCATTATCACTGCTCACTGGTTCCCCGCAGCAACCGCTGCTTACCTGGGGGCAGCCAATCTTGCCGGCTATCTGGCTGGTGCCTTGCTGGGTGTCGACATTGCCCGCCGGACAGGCACCATCACCGCACTGCGCTTAATGATGCTGCTGGCCTCGGCCGCGTTCTTTGCCTGTGCCATTCCCGTCAGCTTTCTCTGGTTTTTTCTGTGGCGCTTTGTGTCTGGCGTGTCTGGCGGTGCCTTGATGGTGCTTGCTGCCACCAGCATTCTTCCTTTTATTCGACCATCACGCAGAGGACTGGCCAGTGGTGTGATTTTCATGGGGGTGGGGCTGGGCGTTGCCGCCTCGGGTACGATTGTGCCATTGCTTCTGCATACCGGCCTGGCGCAGACCTGGCTTGGGCTGGGTGCCATATCCCTGCTGCTCACATTGCTGGTGTGGACGAGCTGGCCGCAGGCGCAGAACGAATCTCCGACGGGATATCAGGCGCAGTCTCTGGCGGAAACCTCTATGGCGGCCTCGGCTGCGACAAACAACGGCGACGTTTCGGTACATCAGAAGGCAGAGGCACCTGAAGTCGCAGACCCGAACGCCCGAGCAGCACTCGCACAAACACAGACCGAGGCTGGCAATTTGCCAGGCTCACCTGGCAACGATTCATCCGTGGCGGCATCATCACCACCGCGCTGGCAGGCTTCGCGCAGTCTGCCCGTTTTGTATGCGCTGTATGGTCTGAATGCCGTTGGACTGGTGGCTCATATGGTGTTCCTGGTGGATTATGTGGCGCGTGGACTGGGTTGGGGCGTCAATACAGGCTCCGCGTTCTGGGTTCTGTATGGGCTGGGCGCCGTCGTGGGTCCGCTGGCTTGCGGCGCTGTGGCCGATCGCATCGGCTACGCGCGTACGCTGCGCGGATCACTGCTGCTGCAACTGCTTGCGGTAGTGGTGCCGATATTTACCGTGAATGCCGTACTTCTGGGCCTCTCCAGCATTGTCATCGGCGCATTCACGCCGGGCATCGTTCCGCTGGTGCTGGGACGCCTGCGCGAAATGCTGCCTGAATCACCGGTCAGGCAAAGAAAGGCCTGGAGCCGCGCGACCGCATCTTTTGCCCTGATGCAGGCAGCCGCTGCTTATGCCATGTCATTTGTGTTTGCCGTGTCCGGCGGCCAATACACGCTGCTGTTCGTGCTGGCGGCGGGCGCGCTGGCAGCGGCCCTCGTCATATCAATCTTTTCTTTACGCCATTCGGTAGCGACCCCCGAAAGCTGACGATGTCCCATCTAGAAATAAATTCACACGACTACCGCTCTTGCGTCAATCAGGAGATCGGCATCCTTAGCATAGCAGTCTTGAATACAATTGAGGGGTCGACGACTCTGGAGCGGTGATGAAGCTGACGTTTCTGGGCACTGGCAATTCCGCACAAATGCCGGTTTACAACTGTGATTGTTTTGCGTGCCGACGGGCGCGTGAAGATGCACGCTATGCCCGTCTTCCTTGCAGCGCACTGCTGCACTCGGACAAGGGGCAGTGGCTGATCGACAGCGGCCTGATGGACCTGGCACACCGGTTTCCTCCGGGTTCGCTGCGGGCTGTTTTCCAGACGCATTTTCATGCCGATCACGCGCAAGGGCTGCTGCATCTGCGTTGGGGCGTGAATATGACATTGCCTGTCTATGGTCCGCCCGATGAGGCGGGCTTTGCCGATCTTTATAAACACCCTGGCATGCTGGACTTCTCCAGACCGTTTCATGCCTTTGAGGGACGACAGTTTGATGGCTTTCGGCTCACCGCCTTGCCATTGCGGCACTCTAAACTGACTTACGGCTATCTGATACAGCCGGAAGACGGGCACAGTCTGGCTTACCTCACCGACACTCAGGGACTGGATGACGAGGTCCGGCTTTTTCTGCGCGCGTGTCAGCCGGATCATTGTGTGCTCGATTGTTCCTATCCGCCCCGGCCCGAAACAGGACGCAATCATAATGATCTGAATCAGGCACTTGCCATTCATAAGGACATTGGCGCCGACACGACCTGGCTGACTCATGCCGGCCATGAACTGGACCGATACCTGATGGCCGATCCGGGAGCGCTCCCGGAGGGTGTGAAGCAGGCCTTCGACAATGTGCAGATCGATCTGTCGTGATTCGCCTCTGCCATTTAAACCCCTGAGTGGTGGTTATTTCCGAAGGTGACGACCCGGGGAGACTTTGCTACTATGTCAGCCTTGCGAGTTCCCTGGTAGTGGTCTATGACAGAATCTCCTTCAGAATGGCTGGCACTCGTCGGTCTGCATCCTTCTCCATTCGCATCCGTCGCGTTCACGCTGGGCGTGATGCTGATCATCCTGGCGTTGCTGCATACGGTGGTGTATTACGGCGTGCTGCGTGTCATGCGCAACAGGATGAAAAAGAATCGGCATCTGTTCATCAAGCTGGTGGGAGAGTCAGGACTGTTTCGCTATGCCGCGCTGCTGCTGCAGGGTCTGGGCCTGGATTTGCTGACACGCTGGTGGCTGCCGCCGGGAACGCTGCACAACACGCTGCTTGGTTTTTCGCGCATCTGGCTGCTGGTTTATACGCTGCTGGCGTTTTTTGCGTTTCTGGATATCGTGATCGACTGGTGTCTGCGCAAGCAGGTAGCGGTGCAGTTTCCATTGAAGGGCATTACCCAGAGCCTGAAAATTGTCGCGGCTATTGCAGTCGTCATTTTTATCGTATCGGTGGTGGTAGGGCAGTCTCCGGTCATCCTGCTCAGCGGCCTGGGTGCCATGACCGCGGTGCTCATGCTGATCTTCAAGGATCCGATTCTGGGTCTGGTTGCGGGTATTCAGCTGTCGGCCAACCATATGCTCAGTATTGGCGACTGGCTTGAAATGCCCAAATACAATGCAGATGGCGCGGTTATCGATATTGGACTGACAACGGTCAAGGTACGCAACTGGGACAATACGGTCACCACCATTCCCACCTATGCGCTGATCTCCGATTCCTTCAAAAACTGGCGTGCCATGACCGAATCCGGTGGCAGACGCATCAAGCGCGCCATTCACATTGATGTCAACAGCATCAAGTTCATCACAGAAAAAGAAATGCAGCGGCTAACCAAGAGCCGGCTGCTGTCGCAATATATTCTGGAGCGCTCCCGCGAGGTTGAAGCCTATAACCAGTCGCGCAGCGAGGACCTGTCTTCGGCGCTTAACGGTCGCCGCCTTACGAACATCGGTACCTTTCGTGCCTACCTGGAAGTCTACCTGCGCAACCATCCGTATATTCATCGTAATATGACCCTGCTGGTGCGGCAGCTGGCGCCGGCCACCACCGGCGTACCCATTGAAATCTACGCCTTCACAACGACGGTCGTCTGGGCAGAATATGAGAGCATACAGTCCGATCTGTTTGACCATATTTTTGCCGTCGTCAGTGAATTTGATCTGCGCGTATTCCAGGAGCCCAGCGGCTATGATATGGCCAGTCTGAAAACGGTCGTCAGCGAACAACCAAGTACGCGCGCTGAAAACATTTGACAAGGAGACACCTATGACCACAACACCGCGCGAACTGGCGCAACAACTGCAGCAGCAGTTTGATGAGCGCAAGCTGTTTGAGCCCCTGCTGGTGGATGGCAAAAAAATGAGCCTGACGCAGGCATACGCGGTGCAGGAAGAGCTGATCCGTATCCGAATGGCGCGCAATGATGCCCAGTGGGCAGGATTGAAAATTGCCCTGAATGTCCCATCAGCCTGGGAGAAGTTCGGGCTTAAGGAACCAATCTATGGCGAGCTTCTGACGTCGGTCCTGCTGCCATCGGGCGTGGTCCTGAGCATGAGTGACTATGTTCATATGAAATTCGAGTTCGAGGTTGCTGTCCGAATCAGTCGTGAACTGACCGCAGACGCACTAACTTCAGTGGCGGATACGGCAAACTGGATAGATGCCGTGGCACCCGCCGTGGAAGTGGTGGATGATCGATGCCCCTCCAAAGCCCAGCCCGATGTGGAAACGCTGATTGCCTGCAATGCGAACAATACGTCAGTCATTCTTGGCAAGTGGCAACCTGTTCCGGTTAATTTCAACCGGAAAATCACCATCACGTCGCACGATGCCGTCATTGAGGAAGGCGTGGTGTCCGACATTGTGGATCCCCTTGAGTCGGTGTGCTGGCTGGCTCAGGCCATGGCCAGACAGAATCGCAGCATCCCTGCGGGAGCCGTCATCATTACCGGGAATCTCATGACGGTCAGGTTCCCTGCTGCCGGCGATCAGTTCTCATTTGCGCTTGAAGGACTGGGAGAGGTCAGCTTCCGCTGCGACGCCTGATTCCAGTGGCGAGGCCCGGTTGCGGGTCCCCGCCACAAAAACTGCCACAAAAGCTGCATTTGCCAGGGCGAAAAATTTTGAATTTGGGCGCAAATATTATGATAATTAGGCGCTTTTTAACTAGTCAGATTCAGCCGAATTGTTCCAGAATGGTGCGATCGTTACGTTACGCCGCGCTCTGGCTCCCAAGATGTTTTTCAAAGACTTTGTCAATGGGTTATCGGAGCCATTCAAACTCAGTTCGGTTATGGATGGCGCCCCTGTCACTCTGCCTGTTTTTAATCAGGCCCTGCCTTATCTTTTGCATCATGCGCATCTGCATCCAGCGCGCGCAAGTCAGGTGCCATTCAGTGCCAGTCTGACGGCATATCCTCTGACTTCCCGGGCGTCTGTTGTCACGCTGCACGCCGAACAGACCGAGTTGCAATTTGCTGGTAACCCGCTGTCGGCGGTTGCAGATAACGCCGAATGGTTTTTGCTGCGTCTGGACGATGTGACGGAGTTTTGCACACCCCAGGAAAGGATTACGCTGCAAGAGGGTGATCTTGCCTTTCTCAACAGCCAGAGTCGCGTTCGTTTGCGGCCCCCTCGACGACTGGGCTGCAAAATCATTTCCCTGAAACAGGCCAGGATCGTCCAGTGGCAGTCTCTATTCAGTCAGGTCGCTGATCGGTGCTTTTATGCGGACAACAGCTGGGGCAGGGTACTTTCGGTGTATTTGCGGGAGATGGACGAATCGTTCATGGAGCGTATTGCAGAGGTCACAATCGATCAGGCCGTCTGTCTTGAAACCATTCTTTCACTGACCATCATGATGTTCGGTCAACGGCTGGCACAGGAAAGGGCGAATCTCGTAAGTGACAGAAAGCGCCTGGCGCGTCACCGCCTGTATACCGAGATCACTATCTGGCTTTATGCCAACTACGCAAGGCACGACCTGTCGGGCAGTCTGGTGGCCAGCCAGTTCGGTGTTTCGGTCAGGTCGCTGCATAAGCTTTTTTCTGAATTCAACGGTGAAACCTCGTTCGCGGCATTCCTGAACAGAATCCGCATGCAGAATGCGCGAAAAATGCTCAGAGATTCATCCATGCGTGATCTGAAAATAGGCGATATCGGCTGGCACTGCGGTTTTGCCGACCCGGCGCACTTTGGCAAGGCATTCAGAAAATTTCATTCCCTCACGCCGCGACAAATGCGTGAACGTGCGTTAAGCGGAGTTCAAACCGCGACAAAAAATCAGGCGCCGACTACACAGAATCAGGCGCCATCGACATAGGCAGACAGTCCTCCTGGCTTTATGGCGATCGTTGCCGGGATTGTTGCCGGAATTCCTTGATCTTTGCCTTAGCGGATGCCTTATTTTTCAGTCTCGGCGGGAATCCATTTATCGGCCAGCTTGTCGTACTCTTTACTGGCTTTCAGCAAATGCATCCACTGGTCGACATAAAGCTTGAAGCGCATATCATTTTGCGGAATGAGGTAGCCCATCTCGGCGTACTGCAGCGGTTGCTCGGGATTGACAGCACATAGTTTGGGATTCAGTTTGCTTTGCACACGCGCTTCGGCGGCTTCAGTAACGAATGCATCCGCCTTGCCACTGGCCACTTCATCAAAAATGGTCAGATTGTCTTTGTGCATGGTCAGCGTTGCGTTGGGCAGCATGGTGCGCGCAAACTTTTCATTGCTGCCGCCGGGATTCGCCACGATTTTGACTTCCGGGCGATTCAGCGCATCAATGCTCTGATATTTATCCTTGTCTTCGCAACGCACTATCGGTGTTTTCCCATTAACCATATATGGCGCGCTGAAGAAGGCCTGCTTCTGTCTCTCGGTCGAAACCGAGATGCCGCCTGCACCAATATCACATTTGTCAGATGTGAAATCGCTCATCAGCTTGGCCCACGAGGTTTTGACGATCTTGACCTCGGCGCCCAGTGTGCCTGCAAGCGCGTTCATCAGATCGATATCCAGACCTTCAAAATGACCATCCTTGTCAAAGCTGAAGGGTTTGTAGTCGCCTGGGGTACAAACGCGCAATGTCTTGCTGTCCATGACCTGCTTGAGGGTGTCTGGCGTATTCTGTGCAATGGCTGAGAAGGGAAGGGTACAAAGCAGAGCCGCCAGCAGGCGTTTTTTCATGATAATTCTCCGGATGAACAAATGGGAAAATCACAAGTGTGGCTGAAGTTTTCACTTCGGGCAATCGGGCTTATCAACTGAGTCGAAAGACCCCGTCGTTCAGGGCGGGGATGTAAGACGCGAAATGCGCAGCATT
>JBEBTQ010000144.1:0-8083 GCA_040393685.1 Advenella kashmirensis
ATATTGTTCGCCGTGGGCAGCTTCCTGGAAGCCACCTTGCCACTCGAACATTTCCAGGTTGCCGCTTTGTGATCCGCCAGACCGTTTCGAGACTGCGTCCAGGCTGGCACCTGGTTTTGTGAAGTCATAGTCAACAGTGGCGTAGCCATCGGGGGTGATCTGGGCCGCAATTTCCCACATGGAAATATATTCTTCCTGTGGTTTTCCCAGGCGATCAGGACCGTAATAGGGAATGTTATTGTAACCAGGCATTGGTCCGTGCGACGCAATGTCATCTGTCATAACCAGTGTATGCTGGCCGTTTTCATGCTTGAAGTAATAATAGATACCTTCATGTTCCATGAGGCGGCTTATGAAGGCAAAATCGGTTTCCTGATATTGAACGCAATATTCCCAATTCCGGTACGAGCCTGTCAGCTTCATGTCGAAGGGGAACCCATACTCGCCCAGAACTTCCTTGATCACATCCGGAGCGCTTTTTTGCTGGAATATTTTGTTGTCTGAGGTTTGAGTCAGATACCATAACCAGGGCCTGACTGTCGCTTTATAGATATAGTAGCGAGAAACGCTGTTCTCACGACCAATCATCTCGCAGCGTGTTACCTGTCCGTTCAGATATCGGGAGCCAGACAGCGTTTCAATTTCTAAGGTAAAAGCTTTACCAAGCAGGCTCTTCAAATCAAGATTGTAATTATCCGCCACCAGTTCGACGTCAAATTCAAACAGCTGGGACAGCCCCTCGGTGCCGGTCATTTTCCTGAACCCGAGCTGGCCACCCAATGGGGTATGCGCTACGATTGAACGAAATTGAATTGAATTTGGGATATCCATAACTACATTCCTCAAGCACAGCGCGGAAAGGGAAATGCTCAGCCTACGGTTTGGTCATTCTGACTATTAAATGAAATGTATTCGAAATATTTTGATTTAACAATTGTGATTTCCGCGGAATTTATCTCGATTTTGTAATTTAATGTTTGATATGTATCTTGTGGGCTTGAAAAGTACTGGTCAGTTCGAAGTTTGTAATTATTTCGGTAACAGTAAGATATTGCGAAGGATTGATTAGTCAGGTTTCATTTATTGCGCGATGTCATAGCTTCGGTCTATTAAAGTATGACTGGCGATCGGCCAATACACTGGCTAGAAAACGTCCCGCCGCCCAATCCACGCAACGCATTTTCCGATTTGCCGGCGCGATTCAATGGCAGTATGAACGGTAGGAATATCAGAAAAATCCACGCGTTCGGAAATGTCGATGAACAACTGGCGGTTTATCATTGCCGAAAATATTGCATCTGCACGGCGCTGCACTGTTTGCTGATCGGCCATGTAATCTGACAGGCGAGGGCGGGTAAGAAAGAGTGACCTCTGTTCGCCAAGTTCATAAGGGTCCAGATCTTTGACTGAGCCAGACACATTGCCATAATTGATGATGAGTCCGCGCTTGCGAGTGGCGCGCATGCTGTCACGTAACGTGGCTTTGCCCAACGAATCAAAAACCACATCAACGCCATTGCCCGACGTGAGCTCCTTGATCCGATCCGCGAATCGTCCTTCATCATAGGGCAGAACAAAGTCGGCGCCTTGTTCACTGGCGACCGCTCTTTTTTCGTCAGTACTTGCAGTCGCATAAACAGTGGCGCCGGCAATCTTTGCCATCTGTATCAGGATCTGCCCGATGCTGCCGGACGCCGCATGTATCAGGCAATCCATGCCCTGGCTTAATCTGGCAACGTCATTGACCAGATAATGAGCGGTGCAACCCTGGAACATGGCAGATGCTGCAACGTCAAATCCGATTTCATCTGGAATCACGGCGATGAGCGTAGCGGGTACACAAGCATATTCTGCGAAACTACCCCAGGAGATACACCAGGCGACACGTTGACCTACTTTCAGCGAATTCACACCGTTCCCTAATGCAACAATGGTGCCTGCGCCTTCCATCCCAAGCGTACATGGGGCCCGTACTCCATATGTCATGGAATTTGCGTACTTGCCTTGCCTGGTGTGAATGTCCATAAAGTTGATACCGGCACATGCAACTTCTACCAGAACCTCCCCATCTGCCGGTTGTGGAACAGGAGCATTGTTTTGGTATTGGACGACTTCAGGTCCACCGTATTGTTCAATCGTTATTGCACGCATATTTATTCGCTCTCTTTTTCTTGACAATGTTTGGGTATATCTGCGAGGTGCCCAGCACCGTGAGTGGATCTAACTGCCTGAACTCAATCGAGTCCGAAATTCTTCAGATTCTCAAGTTCGTAAGGCGCATCCTCTGCAGGATATCTCAGCGTTTTATTGCCGTTTTCTTTGGCAAGAGACCAGATAATACTTTCTCCGGCGGGAAGTACATTTGGTCTTTTCTTATATAGAGGGTCAGCATAGGCCGTTTCCGTATCGATCCACTCCCAGCCTTGCGCCTTGAAAGCTGTGATGATATCGGTCAGTGATTCTGCATTGATCTTGCTGGTGTGCAGCAATATGACGTGCTTTGGGGCGTATCCGAGTGTCCTTTGGGCTAACTCATCATAGTAGTCGGCTCGGCCCAACAGATGTTTTATGTACGCCTTTTTCAATGTGGCCAGTTTATCGACGTTGCTGTTTTTCGAATATTCCAGATATTTCAGGTTATAGAACCAGTCACTCGCGTCAATGCTGACCGCGCCAGATTGATATCCATGGTCGTCCAGCCACTTGCGCACAGCATTGCGTTTCTCTTTTGTGTCCCCTTCTTTGAGAAATGGGAAGCGATATCGAGGCGTCCAGCCCACAAGAGGTTTCAGCTTGCGCTCAGTATTTGCAATGCCTTCTATATAGTTTTGAATATTCGTATCTGGCTTGTTCAGGCTGATATGCCGTTCACTATGATTCCCGATTTTGTGCCCTTGCTTTCCCCAATCAGCAATCAAATCTAAACCTGCAGTGCCGCCCAGCTTGATCAGGCTTGGATAGACAATCGAATGGAGATGAGCTTGTTTCAGTTGACTAAGAATTTTGTTATTGATCTTGGCAGCTTCTGGGTTTGCGTCCGGATTCAGTCCGTCATCGAAACTGAATGCCAGTTGTTTTGCATGAATTGACGCGCTTGCACACATCATCAATAGCAGGAAAATCCTGGAAATATTAAACATAATAGAGATATGAATTGAGGGAGGGATGAATGTGGGGAATCAGGGAGTAAATTGTATTGGGGCTTGAGGTGGTATTTAAATTGCAACGAGCAAAATCTGAAATAATTTTAGTCTGACAAGGCATGCACTCTCAATAAACGCTACCATAGTGCTCAGTGCGATCAATGAATATTACGAAAGTGATTGAACGCCCGATGAGAGACATTTGACCCACGACCTTGGGCGAAGGGAAGTGAGTCACCTTTTCAGCGAAACAAAGACACCATGCAGATCGAAACATTTTTTGATGAGAACAGCAGCACTTTCAGCTACATCGTACTGGACACCAATAGCGGCCAGTGCGCCATTATTGACAGCGTGCTCGGCTATGATCCCAAATCCGGCCGCACGTCGCGCGCCGGTGCTGACCATATTGCTGAGCGCGTGCGGGCGCTGGGGGTGAGCGTCCAGTGGATACTGGAGACTCATGTACACGCCGATCACCTGAGCGCTGCACCATACCTCCAGTCGCTGCGGGGCGGACGAACCGGCATTGGGGCAAACATTCGTACGGTACAAAAGGTTTTCGGCGATATCTTCAATGCAGAGCAGGAGTTTGCGCGGGATGGTCGACAATTCGAGCATTTGTTCGAAGATGGTGAAACCTTCATGATCGGCGCGCTGCGGGTACAGGCCATGCACACCCCTGGTCATACTCCCGCGTGCATGACATATGTGATCGAAGACGACGCTACGCCCGATGCGCCAGCCGCAGCCTTTGTGGGTGACACGCTATTTATGCCCGACTATGGTACAGCGCGCTGCGATTTTCCTGGTGGCGATGCGCGAACGTTGTTCCGCTCTATCGGCCGGGTATTATCGCTGCCACCGGATACGGAGCTCTATATGTGCCACGACTATCGCCCAGGTGGGCGCGAGCTTCAATGGAAGACCACCGTGGCCAAAGAGCGGGCAGAAAATATTCACGTGCGTGATGGTACCAGTGAAGATGAGTTTGCCACCACGCGAGAGAAGCGCGACGCGACACTGGCTATGCCCGTGCTGTTACTGCCATCCGTGCAGGTGAATATGCGGGCTGGTGAATTGCCGCCGGCAGAATCCAACGGCGTTCGCTATCTCAAAATACCTGTTAATGTCATGTGACGGAGGGTGTCGGGCACTGACGTTTTGAGCTATTACAACTTAGTACCCTTCATAGTCACGAAAACAACGGTAGCTGCCACAACGGCTGTCACGCTGGCAACGAGAAACGCGTTGGAGAAGCCTGCGCTGTAGCTATCATGTGCGATCGCACTGAGTGTCGACGCCATGCCTGATGGATAGGCGGCAATGGCTCGTTCCAGATCTCCAGCAACGATGCTGTCAATGAAGCCGCTCCTGATTGGTAAGCTCGACATTGACATCGCCAGCTCTAACTCTTGCCGTGCACCGGTGGCAAGGACCGCGCCCAGGCCCGCAAAACCGATCAATATGCCTACGAAGCGGGATGTCGTGCTGATGCCAGAGGCCATTCCGGCACGGCTTCGGGGCACTGTTCCCATAATGGCTTTTTGCGTTTCACCATTGAGTAAGCCGCCTCCCGCTCCCAAAACAGCCATCCCTGCCACTAGCGCAATTTCTCCTGTCTGGCGTGCCGCGTACATTAGAATTAGATTTCCAAGTGCTACAACACCAAGACCGAGTGTCAGGATGGTTGCGCTATTCAGATACCGGGAAAGACGACGACCAATTTGCGGAAAAATCAGCATGGCAAGCGCAAAAGGTAGCATACCGAAGCCGGCAGCCAACGCCCCGCTACCGCGGCCATTTTGTAAGAATAGCGGCAGCAGTGATGCCATGACCTGTGCTGATGAGGCATAGGCGAACATTGCCAATATCGCTCCAACGAAAGGCCAGGAGGTAAAGAGTCCCAGGTCGAGCATTGGATGCGCTCGCCGCCTTTCCACCAGACTGAAAACAATAAAGAGTGCGAAGCCGCACAGAAAGCGTGACACGACCGCAATGCTCAACCAACCGTGGCCCGGCCCCAGGATTAAAGCCCAAGTCAATGAAAACATTCCAAGTGCAAATAGCGATATACCCGGAAAATCTAAAGTACGCGGTGTAGGATCTTTTGACTCGTCGACAAGTGCCAATACGCTAATGGCCAGCAACGCACATATCGGAATGTTGATATGGAATGCCCACCTCCATCCAAGAGCGCTACTTATCACCCCGCCAATCAGTGGCGAAACAACCATGGTCAGCCCCATGATGCCTCCCCATATCGCCCAGGCGCGACTGCGTGCGCGCTCTTCGTGAAACGTGTGCCCAATAATAGCCAGGGCTGGCGCTAATAGAAACGCCGCTCCGACACCTTGAGCGGCTCGGGCCAGGTACAAACTCGACGCTGAGGGACTTAATCCACATGCGAGTGATGCGAGCGCGAATAGCGCAATCCCATAAAGCAAGACCCGTCGCCGGCCAAAGCGATCGGCGATCGAGCCCGCAGGTAGCAACATTGCTGCGAAACATAGCACATAGGCGCTTATGACCCATTCAACCTCAGCAAACGAGGCGCTTAGGTCCCTTGCGATCGTGGGTAATACGATACCAACAACATTGGTATCGAGCACCGTCATGGCACAGCCAGTCGAGGCTACGAGTAATACAGCCGTGCCTGATTTGCCTTTTGTATATGCGGTCAGTGTAGAAGTCATCGATTCGCACGCCTTATTTCAAGGCGTCCGCACCAGCCTGGGCGAGTTGCTCATCATGTTGAGGAGTATCTGCAGAAACGCCTATCGCCCCAACGACCTTTCCGTTCGCTATTAGTGGTATGCCGCCACGCATGAGAACGAATCCTTGAGCGGTGATGGCAGCCGGTCGTGGGCCATTGATGGCGTCTTCTAAGGCTCCACTGGGACGGCGGAACAAGGCGGCAGTGCGAGCCTTGCCTGGAGCCAGCTCAACCCCAGCTGGAACAGCTGCGTTGTCCATGCGAACCAGAAGGATCGGCGCACCGGCGCTATCGACAACTGAAATTACGCAAGGCCAACCGCTCTTGTCAGCCTTATCCTGTGCTGCTGCCAGCACCTGTTGGGCTGCTTTTAGCGTCAATACCGGTTGGTTTGGCAATTCTATTGCGTGAGCTGTAAGGGTTACAGCCGCGAGTGAACCGACGACGACAAGTTTACTTACGAGGTGAGAAATTCGAAACATCGTGCACTTCCTAGGGTGGATAAAATTTGATTGGAACAAAATCTATTATTAGGTTCAATAAAGTATTTTGGTAGAATAATTCAGAAATATTGAATATTAGGAAGATAACTGTGGAGTTGCGTCATCTTCGCTCTTTTATTGCCGTCGCAGAAAAGTTGCACTTTTCTCAAACTGCCGAGCAACTGAATATCTCCGCGCCGACCCTCACTGCACAGATCCAGGAAGCAGAGCGTTTTCTGCAAGCGAAGTTATTTATCCGGACAAAACGATCAGTAAAGTTGACTCCGGCTGGGGAAGCTTTTCTGGCCGAATCTCGCGCCGTCATTGAACAATATGAGCGCGCGATCGGGATAGGACGTCGCGCGGGCCGAGGACAAGTGGGGCGAGTGGAAATTGGATACGTAGGATCTGCCTCGTTCTTTGGTGTTCTGCAGGATCAAGTACAGCGGTTTCGTCAAACCTGGCCTGATGTGATAATAAGTACGAAAGAACACCCCACCGAACGTCTTATAAATCTTATAGAGGAAGGCAAAGTTGATGTCGGTTTTTTGCGTACGCCAGTTATATTGCCAAACTCTATTAGCAGTCATATATTGGCACGGGATCGATTTTGTCTCGCTTTGCCAGCGAATCATAGACTTGCCGAAGAAACACAGGAAATCCAGGTTTCTGCTCTGGCGAAAGAATCGTTTGTAGTACCAGAGCAAGAACAAGGTTTACGTGAGGTTGCACGGCGCGGACGATTCAAGCCTAATGTTGTATCGATACCTGGCCCACTTGTTGCGGTGCTGACTCACGTAGCACTGGGAGTTGGAGTCGCCATTGTGCCTAGTGTCGTAGTCAATGTGGTACATATACCTAATGTAGTGTATCGGGAGATTGCTGGTTCTCAGATCACGTCTGCAGTAGAGGCGGTATTCCGACGACATGAGCAGTTACCAATAGTACGTAATTTAATCAGTCAGATTTTGAACTCTGATGCGAGATAAAACAATCTTGCATTCAAAGATAAAGACCATGCCCACCGACACTCAAGATCAATCCTCGCCGCTGCCCGATAAGTCTTGGGAAGTAGATGGCTCGGCAATGTACCGCGCCATCAGTTTTGCCGTGGCCCTGCCTGCTTTCATGGTAGGTACTGCCCTTTTTATGCTGGGGTTTTCGCTAGAGAACAAGACAGTGCTACACGCTGCTTGTGTACTGTACAGCGTCGCGTTCTCTGGGTTTGCCAGTCGCATCCTCGTTGGCAAGCGCGTGTGGCACACAACGTTACCATATGTAGCCTGCATCGTCGTGGTAGGTGTGATTTGCTATATGTTGCTGCGGATTGTTCTGCTGCTTATACACTAGATTTGCGCTAGGTTCGCTTTTATACAGACCGCCAATCTTTCTACGCTGAGGCCATAATCAGGCGAGTACGTCGGGCGATAGTTAACTAATGCCATTGAAGTTTCATGACTTGCGGCATACTGGGCAAGCTGGCGTGTCCAATCAGGAACGCCGCTGATGGTCTATATAGAATTGGGAGGATGGGAAACGGTTCAGATGGTGCAGAAGTATGCGCATCTGGATGCTGGCCATCTGTCGAATTATGCCAATGCGCCGGAATTTACGTCACACTTTCGACATACCAGTTTATCGCAGGCAATAAAAAAGCCGCTTTGAAAGCGGCTAATTTACGTAATGCGGTTTTTGGTGGCCTGGGGCAGAATCGAACTGCCGACACAAGGATTTTCAATCCT
>JBEBTQ010000145.1:0-8077 GCA_040393685.1 Advenella kashmirensis
GGTCGATTTGATTTATACATCAGGAAGTGGGATTTTCGGTCATCCTCAAGGACTCACGTCTGGCTGTACCAGCCTTCGCCAGGCTTGGGAGGCGGCAGTGGCGGGTGTCCCATTGGACGAATATGCGAAATCCCGACCCGAGCTCGCCGCCGCAATAACGCAGACCAAACGCAGAAGGGCGGGATAATAATGGTTATGTGCGCCAGGCACTGGCGTTGGCGGCGTTGACGAAAACGCCAGGTCCACCAACCTGGCCACCTTTGAGCATCACCTCGAGGCAATCAAACGCAGGATTGTCAGAAACCAACCGGCATAATCTACCACCATCAACGCCATTTGCCGCGATCCTGAGCGCATAGGCGTCGATCTTGCGCATTGTATGACTTGATGTGTCGCCACCGGCAAGAATGACGCGTTGCAGACCGCAGTTTTCAACGGCATGGGTCATCCATTGAGCGAACATTCCCCCGATTTCAAATGAAATAGTATCCTGCGAGAGCTGGCGCTCTTTACTGCGCTTGTTAGCCGCTTCTATCGCCGGATCACTGGGCCCCATGGCCGTGTAAACGACAACACTTTTTCCTGTTCGCAGGCAGCTTTCGATTTCCTGCTTAATTTCAGCCACGACAGAGGATGCGCTTTCCGGTGAAAGAGCGCGCTCCATATCAATGCGAATGCCATGCCAGCCCGCCTCCAGGGCTGTCTTTATCTGAAGCGCATTCTGTGGCGAGGCGCTGCCCGAAAGCACGAGCATTTGACTCAAATCCACCGGCGCGATATCACGCTCGTCTTTTTTTGTCGCACCGGTCCGGGCCAGGTAGCGCCCTGTGGCCTGAGCCAGACCCTGTGAGGCAACGGTAAAAACAGGGGTCGGTGATAACTGAGATTTATTCCAAAGAAACGATGCGATACGATCCAGATCAGATTCCGTTTGTGTATCAAAAAAGACGACAGCGGGATCCTCTGATATTGTGTCTTCCCAGGCTTCATTCAGCGCTTCATCTGTACCTTGCAGTATACGCAGATCCACCAAGTGGCTTGTCAGGCTTGTCTGCTGAGCAAGATGGCGACGCATGTCAGCCTCATTCATCGGTGTGGCCGGGTGGAACGCCATTGTGGGATGACGATCGATCCGCACGACCTCACTTCCATAGCGAGCAAAGAGATTGCCAAAGACGACATAGCGACCAAAACCGGGGCAACTAATGACAATCGGGATATGGCAACGGCCGAACGTTTCCAGGGCAAGTTCGATCGCTTTACCAATGCTGCCAACTGAGGGTGACGAGTCGAAGGTAGAGCAGACCTTGTAATGAATATTCTGAGCGCCAAGGGAGCGAAACAGCTGAAAAGCAGGCAATAGTTCCTTTGCCATGTGCTGTGGAGACAACGATCTTCCGATTCCTGCGACTCCCAGTACATCCAGACTGTTCAGGTTTTTTTCGATTTCGGACGCTGTGGGCGTGTTCAGAAACATCAATGCACGCAGTCCGGCGTCATGAAACCCCGCCAAATGTGCAGTCGCACCGGTGAAATCGTCACCATAAAAGCAGATCGGGCTGGCTTTGCCTGTGCTACTTTCTACATTCATGATTGCTTGTCGCCCAACTGTGCCATATTCCGCCATTGATGAGCGCCCATGGCGGCAAAATCATTCAGGTGCGTGTACAACATGGAAACCCCTTTTTCAAGCCATGTCGCAATGTCGTATTCCTTGACCATGATTCCCACGCTTTTGCCGCGGGCAAGGATCCGTTCGATCGTTTCATCAACTGCCTGAATGACTTTCGGTTCGCTGTAATTGCCACCAAAGCCCATACTTTTTGCCAGATCGATCAAACCGATAAAATAGCAATCAATTTCGGTCACATCCAGAAAGGCATCCAGATCCTCAACGGCGCTGGCCGATTCAATTTGCACAATGACAATCTTTTCGTCGAAATTTTTGGGCACACAATACCTGACATCGTCAATGACTTGTCTTGCCTGTGATCCTTTATCGAGTCGAGGCACAACGATGCCGTCGATCCCTCGCATCATGTATCGCTCAATAGTCCATGGTTCAGGAGATGGAATTCGCACAATCGAACTGACTCCGTGAAGCCGCGCTGCACGGGTCATGTCTTCTATATTCTCAAAGCTCGGACTGCCTTGTTCGCAATCGAGCATAACGGCGTCTACGCCGAGTGTGCCGATGAAATTGACCAGGCTGGAACTTGGATGGTCAGGATTGACCAGTGAGCAGATTTGTCGTGAAGCGAGTTTTGTCTTGAAATTGGTATTGGTCATAAAAAAGCTCAGTGATTGATTGCCCATTGACGCAATATATCGGAAGCACGATCGCCGATTTTTGCACCCCGGGCTTTTGCGGTTGCGTTGACTGCAGACACGATGCCATCGTGGAATGTCGAGCTGCCTTCTCCGATGCGGGCCGAGGATGCTGCAACGGTAAATGCAGCAATACCCCGTTCATCGAGTGCTGGTAGGCGAGTCAGGCCGGCATCATCGATTCCCTTGCCAGCATCGTTGAATACTCCGGCGAAGCCTTCTGTACGCAATGCCATGGCAGGAACGCCACCGACGAGCCCGCCATGAGAGCCGGTTACGACAATACTTCCTGAATCCTCGGGCGTTACCAGAGCAGCTGAATCCAGCAGGACGATGCGACGCTTTGCGCCAGGCTGATCCAGTGCGGATCGTGATTCTCCGAGTTTGGGAGGGTCAACTTCAACATGTTCGGCCTTCTTCAGCAAAGCTGCTGCTTCTGCGCAGCTCTGCCCGGCCGTTACGCCACATTGGCGCGCGATGGCATTGGCATGACTGATTCGACCTCGGTTCATCATGTCCTGGGCGTCACCGATGCGACATGACAGATGTGAAACAGTAGCAGCGGCAATTCCCAGTGCTTCAAGATAAGGAAGCGAGCCAATTCCCGCCTGATCCAATCCTACCCCTGCATCGTTCAGAATGATTGCGCGCACTTTTGCCTTGGCGACAGAATATCCAGGGTATCGACCTCCATGGGAGCCAGAAACAATGACCGAGCCGGACGCATTGTCGGGCAAACTTGTCGTCGTAGGGGCAAGTATTACTTGCGGCTCCATTTCGTTCTGTAAATTTTCCTGCATCATTCATTACCCCTTTCTGATATCCAGGCCGCCAAGCTGCTCGTAAACTTTGATGATTGTCGTATCGCTGTCATTGCCGAGGCCTGCACCTGCTGCCATGGTAAACATTTGATGTGCGATGCTGGAGATAGGTGTAGGGAAGCGCAATTTTTTGGCGGCCTCCAGAGCAATATCCAGATCTTTCAGGAATATATTGATGGTTGAATGGCGAGTGTGGTCTCCGGACGCCATTCTTGGCGCTCGTTTTTCGAACTGGCGAGACGTCCCCGCACTCTCGGAAATGACCTCTATCAAAGTCTCTGGATCAATTCCTGACCGAACACCAAGAGAAAGTGCTTCTGCTGTCAGCGCTATATGGCTTGCTGTCAGTAACTGATTGATCAGCTTCACCTTGGAAGCGAGTCCGGGAACGTCGCCTACTCGATAAATGGTTTTGGAGCAGCATGCCATTACGCTTGCGCAGGCATCCAAAGCCTTCGTGCTTCCCGACACAATAATAGACAATGCGGCATCCTGCGCGCCTGTGACTCCGCCGCTGACAGGTCCATCTACAAGATTCAGTGACAGTTCACTCAGCCGTTTGTCCAGTTTTTCGACATATTCCGGTGACACAGTACTGGCCAGCCAGATTGTTGCATCTGCAGGGAGCTTCTCAGCCGCGCCGTTTGTGCCAAAAAGAACCTGATCCACCTGATCAGCGTTGTGGACCATCACGATGAGAACCTGGGCTTCTGATGCCGCAGCAGAGGGACTGCTCGCGGTTTCCAATCCTTGTTCACGCAGTCGCTCCAGGACCGTCGGATTCACGTCATAGCCGGCAACATCGTGGCGCGCACGCAAAATATGGGAACAAATGGGTTGCCCCATTGCTCCCAGGCCGATGAACGCGACACGTGGTTTTTCGGTTGGTATAGCCATATTTGTACTTGCCATTCCAGTCAACTCTGCAGATAAAAACTTGAACCAATCAGGAGTATCCGATATCGCCGTTGAATCGACAATCGAAATTTACACTCTTAGCTGTGAGTTTGTTTCTAAGAAAGTCAGAAGCAGCATGAAGCAGATCAACACTGATGTTGAGGTGAATTCAGGTAACAGCAGCGAGCGCAGAAATCCTTTGTATCGTCGTCAACTTAATGTAACCATATATGCTCTTGCTAAATACACCACTCAAATAACTATAAACAGTTTGGAGATCTTCGAATGAAACGCAACGTTTTACTGAAATTTTCGTTGGCAGCGATGTTTTGTCCAACACTTGCATTTGCCTGGCCCGATCAACCTGTTTCTCTTGTGGTCCCGTTTCCTCCCGGAGGCGTGACAGATATCACCGCGCGTATTGTGGCGCAGCGTCTTGAGAAGAATCTGGGAACCACAATTGTGGTAGAGAACAAAGCAGGAGCAGGTGGCAATATCGGCGCTGCCGCTGTGGCCCGCGCAAAGGCAGATGGGTACACACTGCTTTACGGAACCCAGGGCGTTCTTGCTGCGAATCCATTCCTGTACAAGAAAATCAACTTCGACGTGAAAAAGGATTTCGCACCAGAAGGGAAGAGCTCTCAGACGGCGCACGTACTGGTTCTCACCACAAGATAGGGAGTCAAAACGGCCAAGGATTTCATTGAACTGGCAAAGCAGCAACCCGGGAAACTGACGTATGGATCTTCTGGTGTTGGTGGTGGCAGCCATTTGTTCATGGCTTACTTTGAATCCGCAGCAGGAATAAAGATGCTTCACGTGCCGTATAAAGGAGGTGGTCCTGCAATGACAGACTTGCTGGGCGGGCGCCTGGATGCCATGCTGGACTCGATTCCTTCCGCCGCAGGGCAAGTCAAATCAGGAAAATTGCTGGCGCTCGGCGTTTCGGGTGCGAAGGCCGATCCGGAATTGCCTGGCGTACCGCCACTGGCCGATTCGGGACTTCCGGGATTCGAAGCAGTGTCCTGGGGAGCAATTGTTGCGCCAAAAGGAACACCAGAGGACGTATTGCAGAAAATTTCCAGTGCTTTAAAGAAAACGCTTGAGGAACCTGAAACAAAGCGCATGCTGGCTGAGCGTGGTGCCGGCGTGTTGCCGTCCTCCAGTGACGATGCGGCAAAGAAAATCGATGAAGAAATGCAGCGATGGTCTGCAGTCATCGAGAAAATAAATTTAAAACTGGACTGATAAACGCTGACACCCGCATCTATCGGCGGTCAATACCACCCTCCGGATGGCGTCACAGCGTATCCGGCTCTGGAGCGTCAAGGATTTCAATAAATGTTTCTGAATTACCTGAATATTCCGAAGGAAGAGCCGGTCGCTTTTGCCGTAATTCCGGATCACTTCAGAAAGAGAACAGGCTCTGATTGGGCGGCTGCCAACTTTCCGGGTCGCACCATTGACAGCTTTATTGAAGGGCCGTGTTTTGATCCGTCGGGCAACCTTTACATTGTGGATATTCCGTTTGGGCGGATTTTTAGAATCACGGAAAAAGCACAATGGGAACTTCTGATCGAGTACGACGGTATGCCAAACGGGCTGTCCTGGCATCCGGATCATCAACTGATTATTGCCGACTATAAGTATGGGCTGTTGTCAATTGATCTGAAGACCAGAGAGCGAAAGGAACTGCTGACAAGCAATAACAGCCAACGGTTCAAAGGTGTCAATGATCTGATTGTCGATTCGGTCGGTAATATTTACTTTACCGATCAGGGACAGACGGGTCTGCACGATCCCAGCGGTTGTGTTTACAGATACCGGCCAAACGGACAACTCGATTGCCTCCTTGATAATTGTCCGAGTCCGAATGGCCTGGCTTTGGACCTTGAGGAACAACATCTCTTCGTTGCGATGACTCGCGATAATTCGGTTTGGCGTGCGCCGCTGAAGAACAATGGCAATGTATCAAAGGTTGGAAAATTTGCACAGTTCTATGGGCCGTCCGGGCCAGACGGATTGGCGGTGGATAGGGAAGGAAATCTTCTGGTCGTCCACTCGTCCCTGAACGGTGTCTTTTTTCTGGACTCACAGGGCCAGTTATTGAAAATTGCTGCCTTGAAGCAGGATTCCTATCCAACAAACCTGATATTGGACAACAGTCAGAAAAATTTATACATCACAGACTCGAAAACGGGTTCTGTCTATCGCCTTTCCATGAACTAAGTTCAAAAAAATTCTCAAAACGATACTACGGAGACAAAAACGGATGAAGAACGCTCTTTCAGGATTTATCATTAAAGCGGGATTGTGCATTCTGCCTGTGATCAGCTATGCAGCCGCTGACAATTATCCGGATCACGCCGTCAGAGTTGTGGTTCCTTACACTCCAGGCGGAGCGACCGACACTGCAGCACGAATGGTTTCGTCCGAATTATCCAACCTGACCAGCCAGTCATTTGTCGTGGAGAACAAGGCTGGCGCGACTGGCACAATTGGTACTGCCAACGTCGCTCGCTCGAAGCCAGACGGATATACTTTGCTGGCCAACGATACGACTTATACAATGCTGCCTAATTTGTTTTCCAGATTGTCATGGGATCATGCGAAAGATATCGTTCCGATTACAACGATAATGACCAGCCCGGTAGCATTATTGGTGCCGGCAAACTCCCAGTTCAAGTCGATCGACGAGCTTATCGCCTACGCAAAGGATAATCCAAACAAACTGAATTTTGGGTCAGGCGGAAAAGGAAGCTCCATTCACATGGCGGCCGAGCTGTTTCTTCATCAGGCCAAGATCAAAATGGTCCACGTCCCATATAAAGGCGGTGGGGAAGCCATGACCGCGTTAATGGGCGGACAAGTCGATATGCTGATGGAGGCCCCGCCAACCGCGATAGGCTATATCAAGGGAGAGAAAGTTCGCGCCCTGGCGATTTCAAGCAGTGAGCGCAGCGCAGAATTACCGGACGTACCTACGTTTGCAGAACAGGGCTTCAAAGACTATAAAGTCATCTCCTGGTTTGGACTGGCTGCGCCCAAGGGTACACCCGATGCCATCATTCGCAAGCTACAGGCGTGTACCGCTGAAGCGGTCAAGTCCAAATCGGTCTCTGATCAGATTCATAAGCTGGGTGCTGCGCCTGGCGGGATACCGTCAGATGAATTTGCCGATCAGATCACGCGCGAAACGAAAATGTGGAAAGATCTGGCAACCCAAATTGACCTTAAGCCGGAGTAAGGTGCAATTTTCAGCAGTGATTTTCGCTGAAGCAATGAGGGCGGAATATCAGTGAAAGGGCGGCTCATTGCTGGAATATTTTGCTAAGCTACGTGATTGGGATGCGTTCAGCATGCAGTCACCATATGGGCGCTTGGGGCGCACTGCGCAATGTCATGGCAAGCGGTAGCTTCTCGCACTGTATCTGCATCAGCAATATCAAAACTTTGCTTACTGAAACCTGTACGCAGAAAGCGGCAAGCCGACCGATGTGTCGTCCAAAATTGCATTTGTCATATCAACGATAAATACTATAATGCGTTGGAAGTTTTTTGAAATGCAGCTGCTCGCTTCCAGCGCGTTGGATTTGATCTGCAAGCTTTTGTCGGTCATGCGGCCAGGCGCTGTGCCGTTGCTTTGGGGATTTGTGGATAATCATTACAAAGGAAAATTCAATGCGTACGATTCTATTGTTTTTGGCCACTATTCAAATAGCTGCCGCATCTCCTTCCGATTATCGCGATAAATTTCCCGCCGATGAAATGGATATGAAGCCAAAACACTCAGAACTGACTGACAGTCGCGCAACTGTCTTTTATGGTGGCCCGGTAGGACGCGCTACGGTTACGATTATTCCTTCCTCTGATCAATCATCACCTGCCGAGGGTATAACGCCGGCTGCACAAAAAGCGGTGGCTGAGCTGATGGCAAACAATTTCAAAGACGGCACCGAAGCGCTGGGAGAGGGTTACACGACAGAACCAATGAGTGTCACGCAGTTGAAGACTGATGGAATTGAGTTGAT
>JBEBTQ010000146.1:0-8049 GCA_040393685.1 Advenella kashmirensis
ACTGCGCCATTCTCACCGACGCAGGACACACGTCTGATGTGCGATCCGCCCATGAGCGAGCCTCTACGTCAGACGCAGCATGGCGTCGTGTTGCCCGGGCGTCTCGCTCCGCCGCAGAAAAAGTGATGTCAGTGGCAGGGCCGGTCGATACGCATTGGAACCGCGCTCGCCCATCGACCGACTGGTTCATGCCCTGGGCCGGCAAGCGGCCGTAACTTGCATCTGCAGTTTGCGCCTGAGTTCGTTCCGGATTCTGCATGATTCATTTTGCTCCGTTAAACGTACCTGGCTGATGCTGCGTTATTTAATTTGCTTTATTAATTTTATTTCGTCCATTTCGCTATGTTCCTCTTGCCTGTTGCATCTTCTGTCTCCGAATCGCTTCTGAAAAGGAGAAAAATTGCGTGGTCATGATGAAAAGAATTATCTTTATTTTTATCCTGCTGGTCATGCAGCGTCACGCGCTCGCCTTCGCTGAGCCAGGTCCGCTAGTATCTGAAGCGCTGACCAATGTAAGCAGACAACTGGATGTGCCGGATGCAGGCGCTCCTACAGCGTTTATTTTATTCGGCATGCCTGCGGCATTTCTGACACTTGATATCCCAATGCCAGTCGAAATATTTTTGAAGCGCCTTCATGGCAGGACGTCGATGTTTACACATATGACACGTGTCGGGAACCAAATGTTCTATACCGGTTCTATATCGGCCAGCAATCTGACTTTGCAGCTGGTCGTCGACCTTGCAACCGCAGCCAGAACACAGGCAATACTGAGTGTCATCGAATATGCTGCTGATACGCAATTTTCACCGGACGATCCCGAGAGATACCTGCCGGCCAGACGTCGCGGCCTGCAGTTGCTGCCCGAAGGGGGCAGATTGCTCATGGATATCTGTTTTGGTGATCCGCAACACGTATGTCATCAGGTTTATTCCTACGCACACACCGGTGCCGCTCAACTTTCAGAGGCGTTTCGCAGGGAACTCCTGTCGGCGAAATGGAATTCGATAAGCGGGCAGGGCATTGATACCTGGGTGAGATACGGGCTGTCCATCCGCTTTTTTGTGGAAGATGCGCAGGGCACCGCGGTGCTCTATCTCGCGGCGTCCGATGCATTGTGGTAAGGAGCCTAAGCGATGAACAGGATTTCGATCAATCGTCATGGTCTGCTCCTGCTGGCAGCTCTGCTGGCAGGTCTGGCCGCAGCATGGGCGGCGCGTCGCTATATTCAGGATCACATTCGCGCGCTGGACGAGCAGGCAAAGGTGAAGACGGTCGCCCGCATTGTTGCTGACTACGATTTGCCTGAAGGGCTGCGGATCGAGAGAGTGCATCTGGCCGTTCGGGACGTTCCGCTTGACTGGGTGCCTGCTGGCAGTTTCCGGCCGGAAGACGCTGGCAGTATCGAAAACAAGGTCGTGACAAGCTCGCTGAAAAAAGGCGATATTCTGTTGAAGGCGCACCTGACTGCAGTTCACCGAAAGGCATTTTCGCAAAAGGTGCGAGCGGGCAGGAGGGCCATTACTATCCCTGTCGATGCGATCAACTCCGTATCGGGACTGCTTGTTCCCGGCGATCTGATCGATCTTTACGTGTCGTTTGAATATCGACGCAAGAAGATCACCGCACCCTTGCTGCAGGGAGTTCTGGTACTTGCCACGGGTGCAGAAAGCCAGACACAGGATTCGGATCATTCGAGTCTGTCAATGCCGGGCTATTCAACCGTCACGCTGGATACCTCGCCAGAGGAAGCAGCAAGACTTGTCGCTGCCAGACAGGCTGGCACGATCACTGCATTATTGCGTCACCCCGACGATATCAAGGCAAGCAATAAAGGCGTTCAAGGGGATCTGGCCACTATATTGGGCATCGCCAGCGCACCTTCAGTGGCGCGACACCGACCCATCGTCATTTATGGCGATCAGGGGTCGCAGCGTGCTGGCGCAGCACCGCAGGAAACCAAACCCGTGTCTCCCCCGCCTGCCAGGGGGCTGTTCGAATTGCCCGAGGCTGAGGATATCGTCAGCGCGTGGATAAGCTCGCTGCGCTCGGCAAATACCGGCGCATCGCTGTCGAGTGCAGTCAAGGATCCGCAAGAGAACCAGCCTGTACCAGATCAGCGCCAGCAAGAGTCATCGTCCGCAGAATAGTGAATCGTCCATAGAAATAGCAATCAGCTCCATGAAATTGAATCGTCCCCAGGAACAGTTATCGGCTCCGGAAAAAGTGATCAGCCCAGGAACAGTTATCAGCATGAAGTATTTAACGGTGATTTCCTTTATTGTTGCTCTCGGTATGTGTGTTACGCCCACAGTTCGTGCACAGTACGCCTCAAACTCCGACATTCAGTTGCAGGTTGGTGATGTCAAAGTGCTGACCGTCGCCGAGCTTTCTCGTGTTGCCGTTGGCGACGGCCGGATCGTTAATGCGGTTACCGATGCGGATAACGAAATTGTGCTGTTCGCGCGTGAACCCGGAGAAACCGTCGTCAATATCTGGGATAAAAATAAGGTCAGTCAGCAGTTTCATGTACAGGTCAGGGCTGTGGGCGAGCAGCGATTGCAGCATGATATCCGCCGCATCCTGAATACCATCGGACATATCAAAGCGACGCAGGTCGGTGAAAAAATCATCGTAGAAGGGGACAACCTGAGCGATGCCGACCGTGAAAGGCTAATGGTGCTTACGCGTCATTTTCCGCAGATTGTCGACATGACCAGTCAGATTGGCTGGGATCAGATGGTTCTGCTGGATGTACAGATTCTGGAGCTGCCACGTAACGTTCTTCAGGAACTGGGAATCAAATGGAATACGAACGCGGGTGGGCTGGCTGCGGGCGCAGTCTGGGATTCGGGGTCGTCGCGGTTCTCGAGCCGGCCCGGAGAGGGGCCATTACAAATTCCCTTTCGTGCTGCAGCGCCGGCAGGTTATTTTGGTCTGAATGCGCTTCTGTCCGCATCGGTGCAGACGCTCGCACAGCAAGGCCAGGCTGTCGTGCTTGCACAGCCGCAATTGATGGCGCGTAGCGGTTCGACAGCCGAATTTCTGGCAGGTGGCGAGGTGCCTTATGTCACCACTGATCGTAATGGACAGACCCAGACCATATTCAAACCATACGGCGTCAGTCTGCACATTACGCCGCGAATACAGAAGAACGGAAACGTCAGATCAAAAATTGACGTGGAGGTCAGTTCTGTGGACGCATCCATGACCGTCAACGGAGGGCCGGCGCTCAAAACGCGGCGCACCTCAACAGAATTCAATGTGCAGTCCGGGCAGACGCTGGTTCTTGCCGGCTTTATTTCGCGCGACCAGTTTCGTAATGCAGAAAAGCTCCCCGGCCTGGGTGATCTGCCGGTACTGGGTGCATTGTTTCGCTCGAGCCGCTTTCAACGTAATGAAACGGAACTGGCCATCTTTGTTCGTCCTGTCGTTGTGTCGGCAGATAACCATGACCTTCTGGCGCGTACGACCCGCTCCCGGGAAATCATAGCTGACACGTTCAGATCACCACCTGTCCTGAATGTGCCCGTCAGCAGTGAAACACAGACAAAGATCGGCGCGCAAACGAACATAGGCGAAACAGCGCACGGCAATCTGAATATATCTGTTGATACGCTTGCCCAGCAATCGAAAGAGAAAGAAAACCGGAACCCGCAGACATCGGCAGCGGAAGATCATCCATTTCCGATTTGGGTGCCGGCGGGAGAACGCTGGCATTTTTCGCGCGGCCGCATCAATGCGATCAGGCGTAACGATGCAGAAAATAAGCCGAAAACAGGCGCGCGTCGCACGGTGCCTATTCGCGTGAAACATTCACGCTGGAAACCGGTGTTGCGGCTGCAGCGCCGTGCGTCGGATTCATTTGTTACCGGAGGACCTCAATGATTGTGATGGATATGCATTTTGAAGATGGTACGGTCAGACGCGAGCAGTACGCTTTGCCGGCGGTTGCAGGCAGAAACCGGGATTGCGATATATTCCTGCGCAGCTGGCGCGTTGCGCGTCGCCACGCCAGGTTTGAGCGCCGGGTGAGCGGGGTATTTATCGAAGATCTGGGATCGCTCGCAGGCACTTACGTCAATGGCATGCGCATCAGCGAATATGGTCCTCTTGCAATTTCAGATGAAATACTCATGGGGCCATGTCGCATGGTCATGTGCTGCCTGGACGCCGCAGAACGCGTGAAGGAACCCGTCTGCCTGACGACGACACAAGATTCTGCATGCAGTAAGGCGCAAGCGGTAGATGCTGTCAGTGCCGATGCGATCTGTTCACCTTCAATCGGGGAGCGTGAAAGCACGGATGCGTCTGCACAAACGATGACGCGCACGACAGACGAAGCGAACGCGGTACCGCAGCAGCGACTTTCTGACAGGTACCAGCAATGTCGTTTGCAATTGCACTCGCGCCTTCTCCAGGCGCTTGATTTGCGCCGCAAGGATATCTCACAAATGTCCGATACAGCGTTACGGCAGGAGGCCGCAGCACTGTTGGATCAGATCATCGCCGAACATATTCAGGTGTCCGACGATATCGATCCTGCGGCACTTAAGCAGGATGTGCTTGACGAAGCCATCGGCCTGGGTCCGCTTGAGCCATTGCTGGCAGATCCGCTGGTGACGGAAATCATGGTGAATCGATTTGATGAAATCTACGTGGAAAAGGCGGGTCGTCTTGGTTTTCATCCGGGCTCATTCAGCAGTGAAAAATCCGTAAGAGGCATTATTGATCGCATCGTTGCTCCGTTGGGACGACGCATCGATGAAAGCTCACCGATGGTTGATGCGCGTCTCAAAGACGGTTCGCGCGTCAATGCTGTCATTCCACCCATTGCACTGCGTGGCGCGAACCTGACTATCCGCAAGTTTCCCGACTTTCGGCCGGGGATGAGCGATTTGCTGGCGCTCGGAACGCTCGATGCCTGCATGCAACAGTTTCTGCGGCTGTGTATCGAGCATCGGAAAAATCTGATTGTGTCGGGTGGCACGGGGTCGGGTAAAACAACGTTGCTCAACATTCTTTCCAACTGTATTCCTGATCACGAACGAATTATCACCATAGAGGATGCCGCAGAATTGCGTCTCAACCATTCGCATCTGATCGCGCTGGAGGCGCGACCAGCCAATATCGAAGGCAAGGGGCAGGTTCTGATTCGTGATCTTGTGCGCAATGCCTTGCGCATGCGGCCGGACCGAATCGTGGTGGGAGAGTGCAGGGGTGCCGAAGCGTTCGACATGCTCGGCGCAATGAATACCGGACACGAAGGTTCCATGACCACGTTACACGCAAACAGTCCGAGGGATGCGCTGGCGCGACTCGAAACAATGATACTGATGGCCGGCATGGAACTGCCGCTGGCAGCGGTGCGGGAACACATTGCTGCCAGTATCGATTTCGTTATTCAGCAAAGCAGGCTGTCCAGCGGCCGACGCGTGATTACCTCAATCACGGAAATCTGCGGTCTGGAAAGCGGTGTCATCAAGTCACAGGAAATATTCCGCTTTGACAGAAAAGGCAATGGCGCATTTATGGGCAATGGAATTGTGCCCGATTGCTTTGGCAGTCTGATCCGGGATGGATTGCAGATTGATGTCTCTATGTTCAATCAGACCACTGCTGCCGCTGCGATTAATACCTTTGTTCTGTCACAGACACATCACTTATCTAATTGCCGAACGAAAATGGCAGACCATGATAGTCCGGTGTCAAACGCCAGGTTTTCAAGCGGAGCATCTGCATAATGCTATTGATCATGCTGGTTTTCGTCACGGTGGGCGTGATGCTTGTTTTTATGGCGGGGCAGCGTCTTTTAGCGCTTGTCCTGACGCATTGGGAAAATCGGATAACGACAGAAACGTCTTTTCGGCTTCAGGATATTTTTCTGTTCATTGATCCGCGACTCCTGTGGTCGGGGAATATTGTCATGGCACTGGCGACGGCCCTGACTGCGTGGATGTTGTCCGGCTTGTGGTGGCTCGCGCCTGTCACTGCAGCAATCGTATTCATGATTCCTGACCGCATCGTGTCAATCATACAGAATCGTCGCCGTGAACATTTTGATCGTCAGTTGCCCGAATTGTTGCTGGCCCTGGCAGGTGCCCTGCGTGCGGGCGCTGGTCTGCAGAGCGCAATTGCTCAGCTATCGTTGGAGGCAGCGCCGCCGCTTTCCCAGGAGTTCGCGTTGATGCAAAGGCAGCAACGAGTGGGTGTGACATTCGAGCAATGTCTGGATCGGCTTCATAGTCGCATTCCCACCGAGTCAGCAGGACTGTTTGTATCTGCGCTCCGAATCGCAATGCACAGCGGCGGAAATCTGGCCGAAGCCCTTGAGCGAATTGCCCACACCTTGCAGGCCCGCCAGCAGATACAGGACAGGATTCGTGCCCTGACTGCTCAGGGAAAAATGCAGGCCTGGGTTATGGCCGGGCTGCCAGTGCTTCTGATCGCTGTGCTCAGTTTCCTGGATCCGGATTCCATGCAACTACTGTGGCGTCACCCTGCAGGCTGGGGTGTGCTGGTCGTGGTGCTCGTGCTTGAAGCGCTGGGTTTGTGGCTGATTCGCCGGATCATCAATATTGATATTTAAATGGGAAAAGTCATTATGTTCTGGATCAGCAGCCTGCTTGCGGGATTCAGCATTTGCCTCTTGCTGTATGTGATTCTTTTTCCTGCAGCAGGAAGACTCCCGGTTCCAGTTGCGTTCAGGAAGCGCAAACTTCTTGTGATGTTCTGGCCCTGGATTGATGTTCTGAGCCGGGTCGTCATGCCATTTGTGCCGTGGAGACATCGTGAGCGCATTCAGTCACTTCTGCGTCATGCCGGCCTGGGGAACGTGGCGTGCGTTGATCATATTTTAGGTACCCAGTGTCTTGCTGCGGGAATCTTATTTGCTGTCAGCCTTTTCATTCAGCGCTCGGAACTGCTCATTCATCCAATGACAAATGTCATCATCGCAGGTGCAATGGCAACAGGTGCTTATTTTCTTCCGCTACTGTGGCTGAGGGATAGGGCGCTCAAGCGTAGAAGCCACATACTACGCGAGCTTCCGTTTTTTTTGGACATGACAACCTTATGCGTTGAATCCGGACAGAATCTGCAAGGGGCGCTGGCTTATACTGCAGAGTTGTGTCCGGCGGGCATTCTGCGAGAGGAACTTCGTCACAGCCTGGGTGAAATGCGGGCGGGAATACCTCGTATTGATGCGCTCAAGGCCATGGCGTTTCGCACGGGAACGCCCGAGATTGGACGCTGGGTGGCGGCCATTGCGCAGGCAGAGAACCTCGGTATGGGGCTGGGGCCATTATTGCGGTCTCAATCAGAACAGCGTCGGCGGGAACGTTTCAGTCTTGCAGAAAAGCGGGCGCTGGAAGCACCGGTCAAAATGCTGATGCCGCTCATCTTTTGCATCTTTCCCTGCACGTTTATCGTTCTGGCGTTCCCCATCGTCGTAAAGGTGCTTCAATCTGGAATCTGAATGCATGAGTTTTCACTGATTACGTTTGACCGATTCCACCAGCGATTTATTGGATTGATGGGAAGACGAGATGTTCCATCGACTCAGGTTTTCCATTTCACGCCTTGTCATGGCGTACATACCTGTGCCATGCGCTTTGCGGTTTCCGTACTTTTTCTGGACAGACAGCATCGGTTGTTGCGGTTTATAGATCGGCTCGCTCCCTTTCGGATGGTATGGTACCCGCAAGCACATTCGGTGCTTGAGCTGCGGGCAGGAGCCATCCTGTCAGAAGAGCAGGCTCGTCAATTGATTGTGCATCTCTTTCCTGACGATCATCGACAGTGATGCGTATGTTGTGTCATGAAGCTGATGCGGATTCCGCCTCGTCAAACCGAACCATGATCAGCCAGTCCGCATAAATGGCTACCTGCTGCGTGTCGTCAAGACAGACTTTGACATTCCATTTGCACCGGGCTTCTCCAGGCCGTGTTTGTGTCACTTCAGTGAGCGCAAATGACGCGCTTACACTCGCGCCGGAAAGCACTGCTGCCGTGAACCGGATTTTGTCGAAGCCATAGTTCAAAAGCATC
>JBEBTQ010000147.1:0-7991 GCA_040393685.1 Advenella kashmirensis
TCCAGCGCAACCTGGCCCAGCCCCACAGCTTCAGAGGCAATCAGGATACGCTCGGGATTCAATCCGTGCAGAATATATTCAAAGCCTCTGCCCTCTTCACCCACACGATCACACTCAGGGATTTCGAAGCCATCAAAGAACAGCATATTGGAGTCCACCGCCTTGCGACCCAGCTTTTCAATCTCGCGCACCTCGACCTGGTTGCGATCCAGATCCGTATAGAAAAGACTCAGTCCCTGCGTGGGCTTGCTCACCTGGTCTTTCGGTGTGGTGCGCGCCAGCAGCAGCATCTTGTTGGCCACCTGCGCCGTGGAAATCCAGATTTTTCGACCATGAATGCGATAGTGATCGCCATGCTTTTCTGCGCGTGTGCTCAGTTGCGTGGTATCCAGACCGGCATCGGGCTCGGTCACGGCAAAGCAGGCTTTATCCTTCCCTTCAATCAGCGGCGGCAAGGCGCGCTGCTTCAGTTCGTCTGAACCAAAACGCACGACAGGATTGAGACCAAAGATATTCATATGCACCGCCGAGGCACCGGTAAAGCCGGCGCCGGAGCGGGAAATGGTTTTCATCATCAGGGCCGCTTCGGTAATACCCAGACCCGCGCCGCCATATTCCTGTGGCATCGCGACGCCCAGCCAGCCCGCCTGCGCCAGTCGCTGATAAAACGCCTCCGGATACTCGCCGGTTCTGTCGCAATTGAGCCAGTATTCATCATCGAAACCGCTACAAAGCTGCTCGATGGCAGACACCAGCATTTGCTGATCCTGGGAAAGGGAAAAATCCAATCTTGTCTCCGTATTCGTGTTTGTGTTCGTCTTCGTTGCGCCATTACACATGGCATATTGCATCTGGCATAAGGCTGGAATACCCTTCAGCACCCCATTGCGAGCGTCTGCAGGTGCGTGCATAACAATACCGGCACTGGCGATCTCGCAGTCTGAGGGCTTAATCGCCTGACCTGCCTTTGACTGCCTTCAGTATGGCTGCCTTCTTCGCCTCATCCATCTGCAACTGATCAAGCACTTCCGCTGTATGTTCCCCTAACACAGGGGCGTGACGGTAAATGCCCAGAGGCTTACCATCGTAACGCCCTAGCGGAGCGGGCGTATGCACGACCCCTTCTGTAGGATGCTCAGTCTGCGCCAGATGACCCGTTGTCTTCAGATGCGGATCATCGGGAAGATCCTCGATCGTATAAAGCGGAGCGCAAGGGATATCATTCTCTTCGAACAACGTCAGCCACTCCGCGGTCTTGCGGGTCTTAAGCGTGACATCCACGAAACGATAGACCTCACCAATATTCTCGGCACGACGCGTATGCGTGGCAAAGATGGAATCCACAATCAGATCTGCCCGGTCAATCGCCGACAAAAACTGACGCCAGTGTCTGTCGTTATAGATAAGCACGCTGACATAGCCGTCCAGCGTCTGATACGGCTTGCGATGCTCAGACAACAGGCGGGCATAGCCCATGGAGCCCGCTGGCGCGTCTTCATCAAAGGTTCGCTGGCCCAGATGATCGCCCAGTATCATTTGCGCCATCCCTTCAAACATGGGAATTTCAATAGACTGGCCCTTGCCGGTTGCACGGCTGTGAATCACGCCAGACAGACACGCAATCGCAGCGTGCAGCCCGATCGTGCGGTCAGCCAGTGTCAGCGGCGCATAGCGCGGTTCATGCCCGCTATTGCGTTCGTAAAGCCGCGCCACGCCGGTCATACCCTGAATCAGATCGTCATAGGCTGGTCTGCCGGCATACGGACCGTCATTGCCGAAACCATAGGCACCCACATACACAACCCCCGGGTTGACGGCACTGACCGCTTCATACGACAGGCCCATTCTTTCCATGGACTGCGGCCGCACGTTATATAACAGCACATCCACATCGCGCACCAGCTGCAGGCAGGCCTCGCGACCTTCCGGCGTTTTCAGGTCCAGCACCACAGAACGCTTGTTGCGGTTCAGATGCAGATATATCGCCCCCATGCCAGGATTGCGCATGGGGCCCACCTGTCGCATCGTGTCGCCCGCGGGCGATTCCACCTTGATGACATCTGCGCCCAGATCAGCCAGAATCTGCGTCGCAAACGGCCCCAGAATAATCGAAGTCAGATCCAGTACCCTGACGCCTTCCAGCGGCCCACTACGTTTTGATTCTGTCATTGCCATACGTCACTTGTCATCTAATACGGTTGTCATCAATTGCACTAGTCTTCAACGACACATGCCTTTCATTACATTCGTCATCAATTACACATGTCATCATTTATTGAACTGCGATTCCGGCATCCTTGATCAGTTTGCCCCACAGCTTGTACTGTTCTTCAACAAATGACGCAAATTCTTCCTGGCTTCCACTGAAGGCATCAAATCCCAGGCGCGCCAGCTCATCCTTTACTTTGGAATCGCTCACGATACTGTTGATGGTCTTGTTAAGCGTCGTGACGGCTTCCGGATCCATTTTTGCCGGGCCAAGAAAACCGTTCCACGAATTGATATCGAAATTATTGATACCGGCAGCTTCCATGGACGGCAAATCGGGCAGCAGTGCGCTGGGTTTGGCGGTGGATACGGCCAGTGCCTTGATTTTTTTCGATTCCACGAACGGCATGCCGGAGGTCAGATCGGTGAACATGTAATCCACCTGACCGCCGATCAGATCGGTCAGCGCCTGGGGCGTTCCTTTATAGGGAACATGCAGCGTCTTGATATCTGCCGCGTGCGACAGCGTCGCCCCCGCCACAATGCCGGTACTATTTCCGGACGCATACGTCAGTTTCCCCGGATTGTCTTTAGCCTGCTTGATCAGTTCCTGCACCGAATTGAAGGGCTGCTTCATATTGGCAACCAGAATGAACGGCAGGTTTCCGCCTCGCGCGATGGGCGTAAAGTCCTTCATCACGTCATAAGGCACGCTTTTTTGCAGCCATGGTGCGGCCGACAGAGGCGTATTGGTGGAAATCAGGATCGTGTAGCCGTCAGGCTTGGAGCGGGCGACCTGCTGAGCCGCAATCGTTCCGTTGCCGCCGGGTTTGTTCTCCACAATCACCTGTTGCCCCAGACGGCTGGTGATCTCGCGGGCAAAAATCCGTCCGACTGAGTCTGTGCCCGAGCCTGCGGGAAAGGGAACGACCATGGTAATGGGTTTTTGCGGCCAGGCAGCACATGCCGTGCCCGCGACAATCAGGGCGGTGGCACCCAGCAAATAACGTAGGGATTTGATTTTCAATTTTGTCTCCGGTAATTGGACTTCTTTTTGTTGTCGATGATCAATCGCGGATCACCCGCGACGGATTCTCTTCATACGGAGGAGAATAGATCACCAGCAGTCGGGCCGGCTTGGCACTGGTCACGGTAAAAACATGCTTCTTGTCGGCCGGGAAAAAACAGCAGTCGCCGGCCTGCATACTGCCTTTTTCGCCATCCATCTCTACGTCAGCCGTGCCCGACAGCAGATAAACGACCTGTTCAATACCGGGATGAGCATGTGGCAGCGCCCCCCGGTTCTGTTCGATTGTACCCACCAGCACCTCCAGATGCCGGGCCCCCACCGTTTCGGGACCGATCAACCGCCGGTTCACGGTGCCATGATGATTGGCCGGACTGTAGCCCGCCACATCCTGCTCCCGCACAATCCACGACGGCCGCGCGGCCGTTTTGCTGCGGTCTGCCTGTCTCCCGGCGGAATCCATCGATTCTGTCATTATTTGTATTTCCTCTACTGAGGCCGCGCCTCGAATTATCTTCAAAATTTCCTGTATATAAATTCATTTTCTCATACATGAAACACATTGACTCCTAGGGATAATCCCAAGGGGCCAGTTTGCCGGCTTTCAACCAATTTGTTACAATGGCCCTGATTTCCAATCACCCGTTTCAATTGTGTACACCTTTCGCTCTCCCGCGAAAGTGCTTTACCTGTCAATCGGGCGCCTGCCGCCCATCTATTTTGTTTGTATCGACGGCGTTACGTCGTTTTCCGCATACTCTTTGGCATACACAGTTATTTCTATAACCCTGTAAGACTTAAGGAGGCTACGGCCATGTTTTTCAAACACAAACTTCTATGCTCGACCCTGCTCGCTGCTATCGGTCTGGGCATGTCCGGCGCCGCCATGGCTGCCGATGCCCAATGTGAAGTTGATCGCACCGTCAACTTCGGCGGCATGAACTGGGAATCCAATCTGGTTCTGGTAGACGTAGAACGCACCATTCTGGAAAAGGGCTTTGGATGTAAAACAGAAACACTGCCCACAGAAACCCTGCCTGCCCTGGCTGCCCTGGAGCGCGGCGACCTGGATATTAATACCGAAGTCTGGCTCAACAGCGTGGGCGATCCCTGGGCCAAAGCCGAAAAAAGCGGCAAGGTTAAACGCGTAGGTGAACTCTACACCGGTGGCGAAGCCTGGTTCATCCCCAAATATGTGGCTGAAAAATTCCCGGATCTGAAATCTGCAGCAGACCTGCCTAAATACAAAGAAGAATTTGCCGATCCTGAAGATCCAAGCAAAGGCCGTTTCTATGGCTGCCCTGCCGGCTGGGGTTGTGAAGTGGTCAACAGCAATCTGTACAAAGCGCTGAAACTGGACAAAGACTTCACCCTGTACTCTCCCGGAACCGGCGCAGCACAAAAAGCCGCCCTTACCTCCGCCTACAAGCGCAAGCAGAACATCGTGTTCTACTACTGGTATCCAACACCACTGGTTGGCGCCCTGGATCTGGTCAAACTGGAACTGCCCGCCTACGACAAAGAAAAGCAGACCTGCCTGACAAAACCCGACTGCGCCGATCCTCAGCCTAGCGCCTTTGCCGAAAACCCCGTATTCACAGCCCTGAACACGGAATTCACCAAGCAGGCGCCCAAACTGACCGAATTCTTCTCCAAAGTGTCCGTGCCACTGCCCGTCATGGATAAAACACTGGCCCATATGGAAGAAACCGGTGACGAATCCCGCGATGTGGCCGACTGGTTCCTGAAAAACCAAGGCGAAGTCTGGGAAAAATGGGTTTCTCCCGAAGTCGCTGCCAAAGTGAAGGAATCACTCAATTAAGGTCGACTCTGCTCACGCGCCCGTCTGTGAACGGGCCGAAGCCAATGGTACCGATAGTTCACTTTTAGCCATAAGAGGCGCACTGCCATGATAAAGACTAAAGTTTTATCCGCTGTATTTATTGCTTCGGCCACGTTCGGGCTTGCCCGGCCTGCCCTGGCAGCCGACGCACCCCAGTGCGAATACAAAGACACCGTCAGGTTCGGCGGCATGAACTGGGAATCAAATCTCATCCTGGCCGATGTCGAACGCTATATCCTGGAAAAAGGCTATGGCTGCCAGACTGAAATGGTTCCCACGGAAACGCTCGCTGCACTTGCGGCTTTGAATCGCGGCGACCTGCAGGTCAACACCGAAATCTGGCTCAACAGCATCAGCGATGCCTGGGTACAGGCGGAAAAGACCGGCAAGGTCAAGCGGGTGGGCGAACTGTATACCGGTCATGAAGGCTGGTATATCCCCAAATATACCGCTGACAAATTCCCGGACCTGAAATCGGCAGCCGATCTTGCCAAACACAAGGACGCATTTGCTGATCCGGAAAATCCCGATAAAGGTCGTATTTACGGCTGTCCGGCAGGATGGAATTGTCAGGTGGTTGCAACCAACCTGGCCAAAGGGCTGAAACTGGACAAAGACTTCGACGTGTATGCGCCGGGTACCGGTGCTGCCCAGAAGGCCAGCCTGATGTCTTCTTATAAACGCAAGAAAGATATCGTTTTTTATTACTGGGAACCGACACCATTGGTCAGCTCGCTGGATCTGGTTCGCCTCACCATGCCTGCCTACGACAAGGAAAAACAGACATGTCTGACGCGCGAAGACTGCACCGATCCTCAGCCGGTCGACTATCCGGACAACCCCGTGTTCACAGCACTCAATACAGAATTCACGCAAAAGGCGCCCACGCTGACAGAATTTTTCAGCAAGATCAAAGTGCCATTTGAAGTGGTAAACAAAACGCTGTCGCACATGGAAGAATCCGGCGATGAAACCAGCGAAGTGGCTCAGTGGTTCCTGAAAAACCAGCAGGACATCTGGACGTCCTGGGTTCCTGCCGAGGTGGCAGATCGTGTCAAATCCTCACTCTGAAACCGCCGCCCTGCCGGTAAACGGTGCCCGCTTGCGGTCACCCCTTGCCAGCGCCGCAGACTATCGTTTTCTGCGGCCGTGGCGCGGTCCCTCTCAATTTTTTATGAATCAAGAAAATTATGTTTCCTGAAATTATCTCTGCGCGCGATGTGCGCAAAAGCATCGACGGGTTCGTAGACCATCTGGTAACGAACTACGCCGATGCGCTGAATGCGATGTCGGAACCCTTCCTGCATCTGCTGGTCTGGATCGAAAAAATCCTTCGCGGCGCCCCCTGGTGGAGCGTCATCCTCGTGGTCATCGTGGTTGCTTTTGCAGCCAGCCGCCGTATCGTCTTCTCTCTGGCCATGGGCGTACTGCTCGCTCTGCTTGGTATCCTGGGCTTGTGGGATGCGGGCATGCAGACACTCTCGCTCATGATTATGGCAACTGCCATCTCCATCATCATCGGCATACCACTGGGCATTCTCACTGCCAAATCCAATCCCGTGCGCGCGGTCATGCTGCCGGTGCTGGACGTCATGCAGACCCTGCCCAGCTTTGTTTACCTTATTCCGGTTGTGATGCTATTCGGCCTGGGAAAAATCCCCGCGATTATTGCGACCGTAATTTACGCCGTGCCTCCGCTGATTCGCCTGACTGACCTGGGCATCAGACTGGTTGATCGTGAAGTACTGGAAGCATCTCGCGCTTTCGGGGCCTCTTCCACACAACAATTGTTCGGCGTGCAATTGCCGCTGGCCCTGCCCAACATCATGGCCGGTATCAACCAGACCACCATGATGGCCCTGTCCATGGTCGTCATCGCATCCATGATTGGCGCACGCGGCCTGGGCTACGAAGTACTGCTGGGTATCAACCGTCTGGAAGTGGGCCGTGGTCTGCTGGCCGGACTGGGCATTGTGATCCTGGCGGTCCTCTTTGACCGCATCACCCAGTCTTACGGAAAAAGAAAACATACAGGCGGTGCACGATGAGTAAAATTGAAGTCAAAAATATCTACAAAATTTTCGGAAAAGAACCCGAAAAATGGATCGATGCCGTCAAACAGGGCATCTCCAAAGACGAATTGCTGGCCCGCAGCGGCCACACCCTGGGTCTCAAGGACATTAGCCTGAGTATCGAAGAAGGCAGTATCTATGTGATCATGGGACTGTCAGGATCGGGCAAATCCACTCTGATCCGGCACTTCAACCGCCTGATCGAACCCACCTCCGGTCACATCCTGGTCGATGGCACCGATGTGGTCACCCTGGGACGCAAGGAACTGGAAAAATTCCGTCAGGGCACCATGAGCATGGTGTTCCAGCGTTTTGGTCTGCTGCCCCATAAAACCGTGCTGGATAACGCCGCCTATGGCCTGTCCATCAAAGGTCTGAGCAAAACCGAGGCGCATGAAAAAGCCGTTTACTGGCTTGATCAGGTTGGTCTGGCCGGTTTTGAAAACCAATATCCGCATCAGCTCTCCGGCGGTATGCAGCAGCGTGTCGGCCTGGCGCGCGCACTGGCCACCGATGCAGACATTCTGCTCATGGACGAAGCCTTCTCCGCCCTGGATCCTCTGATCCGTCGGGAAATGCAGAACCAGTTGCTGGAACTGCAGGCGCGCCTGAACAAGACCATTGTCTTCATTACCCACGATCTGGATGAAGCCCTGCGTCTGGGTAACCGAATCGCCATTCTCAAGGACGGTGAACTCATACAGGAAGGCACACCAGAAGACATTCTGCTGTCCCCGGACAACGAATACGTTGCCGCCTTCCTGAAGGACGTGAACCGAGGCAAGGCGCGGAATGCAGGCCATGCCGTCAATGCGACACGCCTGACACTGACCACGCGCGC
>JBEBTQ010000148.1:0-7964 GCA_040393685.1 Advenella kashmirensis
TAAAAAACGCGCTACGCGCCAGCAATGAAAGATGAAATATCAGATGCAATAAGCAGGCGATGCAGCGCCATTCAGCGCACAGAAGTGAAAAAACATTGCCTGTACATTCAATTTTCTGCAGTAAAGCCAAGTGAAAATACGGGAGACATAATATGAAAGCCTTTATCAGGAAGTCTGCAACACGCAAACTTGCGTTAATACTTTTGACATCATGTGCAGGAATCATGATTTTGCGGCCAGCCTTCGCGCAATCGACCGACCTGCTCGAACGGATAAAAAACACGGGCGTTATTCGTGTCGCCAATACCCAGGCCAGCCCGCCATGGAGCATGCTGGATGACAAAAACCAGCTCACTGGGTATGACGTTGCAATGGCCAAAGAGCTGGCCAGCCGAATGGGAATTGCAAATGTGAAGTTCGTTGGAGACACATACAAGAACTTCGTGGAAGGCCTCAAAACCGATAAATACGATCTGGTCATGAATGATATGACACCAACCGAAGAGCGCCAGAAACAGGTGGATTTCTCCATTCCTTATGGTGTCGAGGTTTTCAGGATCTTTGTGCGTAACGATAATACCGATATCAACAGCAAAGCCACGCTGGCCGGTAAAAAGGTGGGGGTATCAACGGGATCCTCCAATGAAAGCTGGGCACGCGAGCACCTGACCGAATCGGATATCCGGGGCTATGACAACGGTTCACTCATATTCAATGACATTGCAAATGGCAGGATCGATGCCGTCATCATCTCACATTTCGGCGGAATGAAATACGCGCATGCCAAAGGCATTCCGGTCAAAGAAGTGGGCGAGCCGCTCACCTACCAGCTTGCCGCCGCTGCGCTTCCGAAAGGGCAGGATGCATTGAAGCAGGAAGTCAACAAGACACTGGAATCGATGCTCAAGGACGGAACGGTGGAACGCATCAGTAATGAGTTCGTCGGCAAAGACTACAAAATGCTGGAATCCATTGCCGCCGCCAAGGCTGAAATCGCAGCACAGGGGAAATAGACATGCTTGAACTCTTCATGCGCGCGTTACCGCTGCTGAAGAATGCGCTGCTTCTGACGCTTCTGCTATCGGCCAGTTCCTTTATTCTCGGGTGCATTCTGGGTCTTTTCATTGCTCTGGCGCGCATATCCTCGTTTCGTGTCCTTCGTTACGCAGCCTTTGTCTACGTCTCGATTTTTCGGGGGACCCCATTGCTGGTTCAGTTATTGCTGATCTACTTTGGCCTGCCCCGAATCGGCATTGTTCTGGAACCCGTACCGTCGGCCATTATTGCACTGACACTGTTTTCTGCTTCGTATCTCAGTGAAAATTTTCGCTCTGGCATCAATGCCGTCGATAAAGGGCAGTGGGAAGCCGGCTTATCCATGGGACTGAGCTATCGCAAACTGATGCAGCGCATTATCCTGCCGCAGGGTCTGGTGATCGCGATCCCGACGGTGGGCAGTCGGCTTATTGCACTTGTTAAAGACACCTCTCTGGCATCGACTGTCACGGTCGTCGAACTGACTCGTGTCGCTGATCAGGTAGGCGCAGCCACTTTCCGATATATGGAGATGTTCTTAATGGTCGGGGCCATTTACTGGATTATCAACCAGATACTTACCATATTCCAAACCTATCTGGAAGACCGCTTTGCGAGGCACAATCGATGACAACTGAAATCAACAGCGTGGTGCGGGCACGAGACATTCACAAAAGTTTTGGCGGCACCAAGGTACTGCATGGAGTAGACCTGGATGTTGCGAAAGGAGAGGTTGTTGTCATCATGGGACCATCGGGTTCCGGCAAGACAACATTGCTGCGGTCACTCAATTTTCTTGAACAGCCAGACAGCGGCATGGTTGAAATCGGTGGCATTCAGATCGACATCAGACCAGATCAGCCCTACACGGCAAAGCAGAAGAAAGACATACAGCAGATTCGGCGGCGCTCGGCCATGGTCTTTCAATCCTTCAATCTGTTCCCGCATATGACTGCGATTGCAAATGTCATAGAAGGGCTGATCAGTGTGCAGGGTATGCCGAAAAATCTGGCAAAAGAAAAAGGTCTGGAGCTGCTGGATCGTGTTGGACTGGCAGAAAAAGCGGATGTCTATCCGTCGTACCTGTCTGGCGGGCAGAAACAGCGGGTTGCCATTGCGCGCGGTCTAGCCATGAATCCCGAGGTGATTCTGTTTGATGAACCCACGTCTGCACTGGATCCTGAGCTGCGTGATGATGTTCTGGAGGTGATGCGCAGCCTGGCCAATGACGGCATGACCATGCTGGTCGTGACCCACGAGGTCAAATTTGCCAAAAGTGCGGCAGACCGTGTAATCTTCATGGAACAGGGCGTCGTTCAGGAAAACCAGCAGGCAAGCCTGTTCTTCAGCGACGCCGCCAATCCACGCGTGACACAATTTCTCGGGCGGCTGGACTAGATCAGAGCCCATATTTAACGCTTAAATTTAAAGTTTAAGGCTCACATGCGCGTCGGAGAGTTGCCAATGAACGCCAGGGATATCGAGATTTTTCGCTCCGTCATGGTGTCCGGCACGGCCAGCAAAACCGCAACATTGCTGGGCATATCACAATCGGCAGTGAGCCAGTCCATCAGAAAGCTGGAGGCTTCCGCCGATCTGTGCCTGTTTGAACGTATTCGCGGCAGACTTGTGCCAACCCGTGAAGCCCGCATTCTGCTTAACGATATCGAGGCCCATTTTGTGGGTATGCAGGCCATTCAGCACCGGATTCGCAGCCTGAAATCCGATGGATCCGAGCGCCTCTTTGCCGCGGTCTATCCTGCCCTTGGCTTCAGCTTTCTTCCACGCGTGGTGGCCGCTTTTCGCTCGCGATTTCCCGAAACCTTTGTCTCGCTTCAGATTACAAGTTCAAAGGATGTACACGCTCAGGTTACCAGCGGGCAGGCCGATTTTGGATTGATGGCAGATGAAATGTCGCTGGCAGGGCTGGAGCATTCGCTTTTTTATCGGACGCAAAGCGTTGTGGTCATGCGCAAGGATCATCCCTTAAGCAGCAAGCCGGTTATTGATCTGGCGGACTTTCACAATATCGACTACATCGCGCTCAATGTCGAAGACAGCAGCCGCAGACGCGTGGATGCGCTCTTTGCGAACGCTGGTGTGGTACCGAAGCGCGTGGTCGAAACGCCATATTCTCAGACCGTGTGCGAGCTTGCCCGGCAGGGGGTCGGAATTGGGCTGGCCAATCCGGTCACCGCCATCGGCTACGTTAACGACGGGTTGGTGGTCAAGCGTGCAACCTTTGATGTCGAATTTCGTGCCATCCTGCTCTTTCGAACCGACAAGCTGTTTTCAGAAAACTCCAAACAGTTTTTGAAATTTATGCGGATTGAAATGAACCAGATCCAGAAGCAGATTGACGATCTGCTTGGCCCGGAAATTCGGGTCGAAGACGACATGCAATCAGCATCTCGCCACAAGCAGATCTAAGGTTTGGCAGATCATAGGATCCAGCATCCTGAGATTCAGCAAGTCAATGAAATAACAAGTCAATAAAGAGCCTGGTCAGGCTCTTCATCATGTCACTCTCTGGATCAGATTACCGCTTCAATCAGAAACGGACCCTTGCGTCCGATAGCGCTGCGCAGCACATCGCACAAGGCTTCGCATGTCTCTACCCGCGCGGCCTCGACACCTGCTGCGTTTGCCATATGTACCCAGTCAAAGGCGGGGTTATCAAGATCCAGCATGCGATGCGCGTTGCGTCCGGGTTCGCCGGCGCCAACCTGTTTGAATTCATTATGCAATATGGCATAACTGCGATTGGCAAACACCACGGTCACCACGTCAAGCTGCTCGCGTGCCTGCGTCCACAAGGCCTGTAGGGTGTACATGCCGCTGCCATCCGCCTGCATCAATACAACCTTGCGGTCCGGGCAGGCAACAGCGGCACCGGTAGCCAGCGGAATCCCAATGCCAATGGCCCCGCCGGTAATCTGCAGAAAATCGTGAGGTGCAGATTCAAACGTTGATTTGAACGAATCACGGCCGGACGTAACCGACTCGTCGCAGACAATGGCATTATCGGGCAGCAGACTGCCGATGGCACGGATCACGGCCGCAGCGTCCAGTTTGCCTGTAGGCAGGCCGATATCCTTGCGTTCCGCAATCAGCGAGATGGGTCCTTGCGTTGCACCCACTGCCTCGGCAAGCGCTTCCAGTGCCTGTGGCAAATCATCTTCGGGACGGGTCAGTTCAATACGTTTGCAATTTTCCGGCACCAGCTCGCCTGGCTTGCCAGGATAAGCAAAGAACGCGACGGGTGTTTTTGCGCCAACAAGAATCAACTGTTCAGTACCTGCCAGCGCTTTGAGCGCCAGGTCCACGCTGAACGGGACGCGATCAATTTTGACACGTCCGGCGCCGCGTTCGATGCGACCATTGGACTGTTGCGCCATGAGCCTTGCACCTGTGCGCTCGGCAATTCTGGCTGCCGTCTCCAGCGCTTTGCTTCTTAATGCCTTCCCGGACAGCAGAATCACTGTATTACGACCGTTATTCAGAGCTTCTGTCGCGGCTTTCAGTGCCTCTGGCGAGACGCTGGTTCGTTCTATAGGTGCTGCCATCTGCACCGGGGTTGTGGTTTCCGTCCATGCTGCATCAGCGGGAAGAATCAATGTCGCCACGCCACCAAGTCCACTATTGGCCGCATGCACTGCGGCCGCCGCGGCACCCGTTACATCATCAGCGGATGCGATCCGTCTGACCCAGTCAGACATGGGCGTTGCCAGGCTTTCGATATCGCTGGTCAGTGGCGCGTCGTATTGCAGATGGTAGCTCGCGTGATCACCCACCACATTGACCATCGGCGTATGGGCGCGGCGTGCATTATGCATATTCGCCAACCCGTTGGCCATGCCAGGACCGCAGTGAAGCAGGGTGGCCGCCGGCTTGTCTGCCATGCGCGCATATCCGTCGGCGGCACCGGTGACGACGCCTTCAAAGACGCCCAGTACACAGCGCATTTTTGGCTTTCTGTCCAGCGCTGCCACAAAATGCATTTCCGAGGTGCCCGGGTTGGCAAAACAAACGTCGATATCATTGGCCAGCAAGGTATCGCAAAGACTGTCAGCTCCATTCATAACGCAAAAAACCTTCTTGTTTGTGTCCCTCAATCGGAACGGGTTATATGTAAAATCTGTCGGTTGCAGGACCAGTCCCGGCAAATGGCATCACAATTGACTTCACTATCGAGATGCTTATGCCAACCGTAATGACTATGGCAATCGCAATGACTATGCCGACTGAAATATTGAATGCAACGGCATCGACTGGTCCCGATCAGGTGTTATTTCCCCTGAATATTCTTGTCCTTGATCAGTTTGCTCCAGCGCTCACGTTCCGTTTTTTCGAAAGCAACCAGATCATTGCCGAAAAGCGTGCCGGGCTGTGCGCTGGTCTGCTGCAGCTTCTCTTTAAACGCCTCGGAACCCAGCACTTTTTTTGCAGCATCTGTCAGTTTTTGCATGGCTTCGGGTGGCGTGCCGGCTGGCGCGTATAAAGCAAACCAGGCGTTCACATCGAAGTCAGGAATGCCTGACTCGGCCACGGTAGGCACGTCAGACAGCGAAGGGTCACGTTTGGCGCCGGTCACCGCAATGGCTCGTACCTTTGAACCGTCTTTCACTTGTGATAATGTGCTGGGCAGGTTATCCATCAGAATGTCGACCTGTCCGCCGATGAGTGCCGGCATGGAGCCAGAGACGCCCTTGAAAGGCACATGAAGCATTTTGATGTCCGCGGCATCCTCCAGATAAGCACCCGTCAGATGTACAGAGGAACCGACACCTGGTGATGCGTATGTCAGCGGCTTGTCCCCGGCAGCTTTTGCCTTGGCAATCAGATCCTTCAATGTCTTGATATCAGACTTGGCATTGACCGCGATCACGTTTGGCGTTGTGCCTGCCAGCGCGATGGGTGCAAAATCCTTTTCTGGATTAAAAGGCATGTCCTTGTAAAGAAACTGATTGATGGTTTGTGTGCCCACGGTTCCCAGCCCAATGGTATAGCCATCGGGCTTGGCCCGTGACAGTGCACCCATGCCAACGTTGCCGCCCGCGCCCGCGCGGTTTTCTGCCACCACTGTCTGGCCCAGTTCCTTTTCCAGCGCCTGCGCAACATGGCGCGCGATAATATCCGTTGTGCCGGCTGGCGGGAAGGGAATAATCAGCGTAATCGGCCGTTCAGGGTATCCTGCGGCATGCGCAATCTGCGACGCGGCACAAATGGCAAATGTGGATAATGCAACTGTGATCCGCGCCAGCGAAAAACCGGGTTTCGAAAAACCAGCACGCGAGTAACCCGCAAGCGGAACACCTGCACGCGAATAACCCACACGCGGAACACGCGTCACACTCCCATGCGCATACCCGCTATTCACTGCACTGACAACACCATCAGGGCGCCATATCTGCGCCAGCTTCGATATCAGGGTCATGCCTCTCTCCTTATTGTTGGGTGTAGATACCGCTATGTCTCAGGATTATTGGATTTACTCTGCCTTGCCGTAACCGCCTCCGCCGGGTGTTTCTATCACAAACACATCACCTTCACGCAGCTCGGCACTGTCCTGTGGTCCCAGCTCCGTGACGGAACCATCGCTGCGTTCAATATAGTTTCTGCCGGTTTTTCCGGGTTCGCCGCCTTTCAGACCAAAAGGCGCATACTTGCGGTTATTCGACAGTATGGCAGCTGTCATTGGCTCCAGGAACCGCATGCGCCTGACGCCTCCGTGACCACCATACCATTTGCCACGTCCACCGGAATCAGGTCGAACCGCATAGGATTCCAGGCGAACCGGGAAGCGCAATTCCAGCACCTCGGGGTCAGTCAGCCGCGAATTGGTCATATGAGCTTGAACCAGTGAGGTTCCATCAAAGCCCTCATCGTCAGAATCCAGACGCACCGGACCCGCACCCGTGCCGCCCGATACCGTTTCGTAATACTGATATCGCGCATTGCCAAACGTGAAATTGTTCATAGTGCCCTGGCTGGCCGCCAGTACGCCCAGCGCGCCATACAACGCATTCACAATACACATGGACGTTTCCACATTCCCGGCAACCACTGACGCAGGCGGCTCAGGATTGAGCATGGAGGCCTGCGGTATCACAATATTGATCGGCTTCAGACAACCCGCATTCAGCGGGATCTCGTCATTGACCAGTGTTCGGAATACATATAGCACGGCTGCCACGGCGATGGAAGCCGGTGCGTTGAAATTATTGCTCAGCTGAGGTGAAGACCCTGTGAAGTCAACGGTGACCGATTGCCGGTCCTCGTGAATCCTGATCGCGACCTTGATGCTCGCGCCGTTATCCAGATCATAGGTGTAGTTGCCATCCTTGAGCAGTGGAATGACGCGTCGCACCGATGCTTCTGCATTGTCCTGCACGTGCTGCATATATGCCTGCACCACTTCCAGTCCAAAGTTATCACACATGGCATGCAGTTCGCGGACACCTTTCTGGTTCGCAGCGATCTGCGCCTGCAGATCGGCCAGATTCTGATCCGGATTGCGGGCAGGGTATTTGCCGGATGTCAGAATGGCGCGCGCCTCCTGCTCACGGAACTGGCCGTTGCGCACCAGCTGGAAGTTGGTGAACAGAACGCCTTCCTGGTCGATAGTGGTCGAATCCGGCGGCATGGAACCGGGAGTCAGGCCTCCAACATCGGCATGATGACCGCGAGAGCCAACATAGAAAATGATCTGTTTGCCATCGCGATCAAACACAGGTGTGATAACCGTAATATCGGGCAGATGAGTACCACCATGGTAAGGATCATTCACCACATAGGCATCACCCGGATGCATATTGCCGGCATTTTCCCGCATCACCGTTTTAATGGATTCGCTCATGGAGCCAAGATGCACAGGCATATGCGGCGCATTGGCAATCAGATTGCCATCGGCATCAAAAATCGCGCAG
>JBEBTQ010000149.1:0-7914 GCA_040393685.1 Advenella kashmirensis
CCGCCTGTGGCGATGTCATGAAGCTGCAGATCAAGGTGAACAAGGAAGGCGTCATTGAAGATGCGCGATTCAAAACCTATGGTTGTGGTTCGGCTATTGCATCCAGTTCGCTGGTGACCGAGTGGGTCAAAGGCAAAACACTGGATCAGGCTCTGGATATCCGCAACAAGCAGATCGCCGAAGAGCTGGCTCTGCCTCCCGTAAAAATTCACTGTTCCATTCTGGCCGAAGATGCCATCAAGGCAGCGGTTCAGGATTACAAAGACAAACATACGGTTTGAGCATTATGGCAATTACCTTGACTCCGAAAGCGGCGCAGCACATTGATCGCTACCTCCAGAAACGAGGGAAGGGGATTGGCCTGCGCCTTGGGGTGCGTACCACCGGTTGTTCTGGTATGGCCTATAAACTGGAATATGTCGACGAAGCCGACAATGCCGATCAGGTCTTTGAAAGCCACGGCGTGAAGGTATTCGTTGACGCAAAAAGCCTGCCTTATATCGATGGCACACAGCTCGATTATGCCCGTGAAGGATTGAACGAAGGATTCAAATTCACCAATCCTAATGAGAAAGCCAGCTGCGGCTGTGGCGAATCATTTACGGTGTAAGCGTGACAGAAACGGCGGCATCCCATTTCGCATTATTCGGACTTCCTCAGCAATTCGCGCTTTCCGTGCCTGAACTGGATCAGGCATGGAAAACGGTTTCTGCCCGCGTCCATCCGGATCGTTTTTCTACCGCATCGGCTGCCGAAAAAAGGGTGGCCATGCAGTGGTCATCACGCATCAACGAAGCCTACCATGTCCTGAAAAATCCCCTGAACCGGGCGCGCTACCTGTGCGAACTGGCGGGGGCAGACGTGGGTGCAGAAAACAATACTGCCATGGCGCCGCAGTTTCTGATGGCGCAAATGGAGTGGCATGAAGAACTCGATGCACTGCGTGAGAATCCTGATCCGCAACGGGTGACAGATTTCATGCAGACGCTGGAACAGGCCGAATCTGCGCTGTACAGCGAGCTGGAAACGCTGATAGACGAACAGAAAGACATTCCGGCGGCCACGCAGAAAGTGCGCGAGGGCATGTTCATCTCCAAAATTCATCAGGACGCAAAATCGTTATTGCGTCCCACAAGATAATTCCTGAAAAGCATGGCACTCTTACAGATTTCCGAACCCGGAGATTCTCCGGTTCCCCATCAACGCCGCTTTGCTGTCGGTATCGACCTGGGCACGACCCATTCGCTGGTCGCGGCGGTTCGCAACAGTATTCCCGATGTTCTGGCTGATGAAGATGGCAGGACGCTGCTTCCTTCCGTGGTGCATTACCAGGAAGGCCAGGGCGTGGAAATCGGCTACCCTGCCGTGCGCAAGCAAAATAGTGATCCGCTCAATACCATGGTGTCTGTCAAACGACTGATGGGGCGCTCGTATGAAGAAGCGGTGACCATGAAGTTGCCTTACGAGTTTGCCGAAGGCGAGGGAACAGTTCGCATACGCACGCGCCAGGGCGAAAAAACTCCGGTAGAGGTCTCTGCGCAGATACTGGCCAAGCTGCGCCAGCGTGCCGAAGACGTGCTGGGTGACGATCTGGTCGGCGCCGTGATTACGGTACCTGCCTATTTTGATGATGCGCAGCGCCAGGCGACGCGGGACGCGGCACAGCTGGCCGGACTCAATGTGCTGCGCCTGCTCAATGAGCCCACCGCCGCGGCCATTGCCTATGGTCTGGACAATGCCTCGGAAGGCCTTTTCGCGGTGTATGACCTGGGCGGCGGAACCTTTGATATCTCGATCCTGCGCCTGAGTCAGGGTGTATTTGAAGTTGTCGCTACCGGAGGCGATACGCAGCTGGGTGGTGATGACTTTGACGAGGCCATTGTTGCCGATATCATGAAGCACCACAGCCAGGAGACGCTCTCCATGGCTGACCGTCGGCTACTGTTGTCCCGGGCGCGTCAGGTGCGCGAAAAACTGTCGGGCACCAGCAAAACGGCGTTTGAAGTGTCGCTCTCAAATGGCCTGAACATTGACCAGATGTTCCCGCAGAATCACTTTGAAAACATTACGCGTCATCTGGTCAACCGCAGTCTGGCGCTGGTGGACGATGTCCTGCATAGTGCCAATCTGACGCCGCAGCAGATCAATGGTGTGGTACTGGTAGGCGGCGCCACGCGCATGCCTGTCATCCGCAACCGGGTACGCGAGTTCTTTGATCAACAGCCGCTGACCGATCTGGATCCAGACAAAGTTGTCGCCCTGGGTGCGGCCCGTCAGGCGCATCTGCTAGCCGGCAATCGCGCTCCTGGCGAAGACTGGCTGCTGCTGGATGTCACGCCGCTCTCTCTGGGTCTTGAGACCATGGGTGGCCTTGTCGAAAAAATCATTCCGCGCAACAGTACCATTCCGGTAGCCAGAGCACAGGAATTCACTACCTATAAAGATGGTCAGACCGCCATGAGCATCCATGTGCTGCAGGGTGAGCGCGATCTGGTGAGCGACTGCCGGTCACTGGCACGTTTTGAACTGCGCGAAATTCCGCCTATGGTGGCGGGCGCTGCGCGTATTCGGGTGACATTTCAGGTTGATGCTGACGGACTGCTCAGTGTAAGTGCTGCCGAGCAAAGTACCGGGAAAGTGGCAGAAATTACCGTTAAACCTTCCTACGGCCTGACCGACGAACAGATCACCACGATGCTGCAGGAAAGCATGCGGAACGCTGGTGAAGATGCACAGCAGCGCATGTTGCGCGAGCAGCAGGTGGATGCGCGCCAACTGGCGGATTCGGTGAAAGCGGCACTGGAAAAAGACGGCGATTTGCTCAGTGAAGATGAGATCCGCGAGATTACGGCACATATCGAGACGCTTTCCGGACTGTCTGATACGGATGATATTGTCGACTGGCGCGAGGCCACAGACCGCCTGGCGAAATCCACAGAGGCTTTTGCAGCGCGCCGTATGGACAGAAGTATTCGCGATGCGCTTGCCGGCAAAACGCTTGATGATATTGCCTGAATAAAAAGTTAATGGACCCCGACCTATGCCAAAAATAACCGTATTACCGCATCCCGATGTATGCCCAGAGGGAGCGATCATTGAAGACGCACCAGAAGGCACCTCCATCTGTCGCATTCTGCTGGATAATCACATAGAAATCGAGCATGCTTGCGAATTGTCCTGTGCCTGCACGACCTGCCATGTTGTCGTGAAGGAAGGTTTCAATTCACTGGAAGACGCCTCTGATGACGAAGAGGATCTGCTGGATAAAGCCTGGGGTCTGACTTCGGTATCACGTCTGTCATGCCAGGCGATTGTGGCGGATGAGGACCTGGTCGTGGAAATTCCTAAGTACACCATCAATCACGCTAAGGAAAATCATTAAGCGCCAGGCCTGAACAGGCTCACCGATGCGCAACAGCATTGGTTCACACAATCAATGGGCATGGTTGAAGGCTTCTTTGGGGCAAAAAACACCCATCACACCTGTGATTGTGGTTGGCGGAACAGTCTGGTTGTCGCGCTGGATTGCAGGAGTGGCAACCACCTGTGTACTTGATCCCGTAAGCAGCAGCAACAGAATCAGAAAAAAATGGCTGGGTTTCATGAACTGGACTCGGTCTTTGCGTCCGTCAATTATAAAACGTCTGCCATCGCGCCGAACTAATCGTTTTCGCTAGGAGCGGGTTTACGCTTAGTCCGACATCACCTGATCCAGCATTACACTCATTCCGGTCTCACATCCGATCTGGCTTTATGCCTGAACTGGTTTAAAGTTGAACTAATCATGCGTCAGGTCAGGCCTTTTGCCTGACCCGAGTCCGTTCAGATTTTCATGGAAGTTTCTTTCCCCGTCAGATATCCCACGGCGGCGCTGAATCGATCGTGATAGTTTTCATCGATGAGCGGGGCAACCTTATCCTTGATGACATCATGCAGACCAGGTTTTCCACCTTTTCCTTTCTCCCAGTCACCGGCGTGCTGAAAATTGCTCATGATGTACGTCCAGCCATTGAGTTCATCGACGGACTGCAGACCAGTAGATTCTGCGCCGGCCGGACAGGAAAGCAGCCGCGACAGTGACTTGGTATCCACGTTATAGGCCCAGAGGAAATTGTTAACGTGCGTTCCACTGTCTTCACCTATGAACAGTGTGCGCAGTTTTTCCGAGAACTTGATGTTATCGGGATTGGCTATCCTGTCTGCGTTGGCCGTATTGCCTAGCGCATCGGGTGTTTTCAGGTCTTCGCCTACCAGTTCTGCCGGGGGTTTCATATCTACCGGTACCCAGGTGCTGGATATTGGCTTGTCGTTATTGTCTTTCTGGCCGTCTTTCAGATTCAGGGCATAGACTGCCCCGGCATACGGGCCCTGTACCTTGATGTCGCCCGACCCGTCGAGCATGGCATCACGCACATAGGACATGGCTGAATAGGCAATTTTATCCCTGGCGTTGACGGTTGTTCCTTCCATTTTGGAAAAGCCCATACTGCCGCCGGCGAGTGCGGCATAGCGGTGCGTTTCCAGGAATGCAGCTGCCTTTTCCATGCCCGGTTTGACTTTGATCCAGTTCACTTTTTTGTCAAAATGAATTTTGCGGAAACTGTCGTCTGACGGATCCTCTGTCTTCACTTCCATGATGTCTTCGGGTTTGAGCTTGTCGGCCAGCGCCCTGATTTCGTCACTGGTGGCATGACCCAGGTGAATCCAGGTCAGATCGGCCGAGCCAGGGCCTTCGCCGCTGGTCTGATGCCATTTGGCCACGTAAAGATTTCCCGCAGACAGATCTGCTTCCTTGTCAGCGACAAACATGAAGAGTCCGCCGTTGTTTGCATCATCGCCCATCAGTGCGGTACGTTTATCCGGCATGACCTGGATCAGCTCATGAGAAATTCGACCCAGATTGAAGTGCTTTTTGATGCTGCCGGTGCCGTCAGGGTTCACCGTGACTTCGGGCATATGGCCGTAGTGATAGGGATTGGCCTTTTTCTCGTCACCAAAAAGTGCTTTGCTGAAACCCTTGAATTCATCGTTTTTGGCGATTCTGAAGGCATCGGGTTCGTACTCTTCGCTGGAAAGATGCGTGTTCCAGGGCGAGAGTGAGGCGCCACAGGTGATCCACAGACCATGGACGCCGGACGTATCAACGTTGTGATATTTCACAAGGGACAGATGGCCTGTTTCGGGGTCCTGGTCCAACGTCAGGACGGCAATAGGCGAGGGCAGTTTGCCGTACATATCGTCGCCATTCAGGTTGCGCGTTGTGTATTCAAACTGCACGACAGCAAATACGGTATTTCCTTTCACACCCTCAATGCTGGCTTTTTCCAGCTTCAGCAATGAAGTGCCATCCGGACTGTCAGAGAAAATCTGCCGCTCCTTGCCCGCAACGGAATTGTCCATGATCGGTTTGTTATTGATGTCAAAGTAACCGCCGGCAATCACCTCCTGGCTTTTGTCGCCGGGTACTTTGTCACCGGTCAGAAAGAAGGGTTTATACGCAAGTTCAAAGGTGCTTTCGGTTTTGTCATCCCAGCGGATCTTCAGCGAAGAACCTACGGTTGTCTCAGCCAGCGCAGCCGGATTGTCCAGTGCGGGTGCGGCCATGCCCACAAACTCTGCAGAGGCAAATGCCTTCCGGACAGCATCGGCAGTTTTGGCAGTGGCAACGCCTGCCAGGCTGCCCAGTACGCCTGTGGTCAGAGGCAGCATGGGTGCAGTCGCCAGCACTTTCAGACTACGGCGGCGGGAGGAAGAGAACAGAGCGGGTTTCATATCGCATTATCCGGTTGACAATAATGCGGGGATATTACAGGTTTAATATGACAGCAATTTGTACGTTTCCTGAACGCTGCGTGTTCCGTGCGCTTCTTGTGTTCATGGCAATGGCATGCGAAAGAACGACAATGCCTGAGGAAAACATCACTGTTAAAAGATGGGGCGCTTCGCAGGAGCATAAAAAAAGCTGCACCGCCAACGTTGGTCGTCCAACGTTGAGGGTGCAGCTTACAACAACCGCATCAATTGTGTATCAGTCTTCCTTGCGCAGGTGCGGGAAGAGCAGAACGTCACGAATGGTCGGGCTGTCTGTCAGCAGCATGATGTACCGATCAATACCAATGCCGCAACCACCGGCTGGTGGCATGCCGTATTCCAGTGCACGAATGTAATCGGCATCATAGAACATGGCTTCCTCATCGCCGGCGTCCTTGGCCGCCACCTGAGCCTGGAAGCGGGCGGCCTGGTCTTCCGGATCATTCAGTTCTGAAAAGCCGTTGGCAATTTCACGACCTGTAATGAACAGTTCAAACCGCTCGGTGATTTCCGGATTGCTGTCGGAAGCACGTGCCAAAGGAGAGACCTCAACCGGATAATCGATGATGAATGTCGGATTCCACAATTGTGATTCGGCGGTTTCTTCGAACAATGCCAGTTGCAATGCACCAAGGCCTGCGCGTGACAGTACCGGTCCGTCGACCTCTGCACCCAGTCTGCGCAGCTCATTGCGAAGGAAGTCTGTATCTTTCAGTTGTGATTCGGAATAGCCATCGGCATATTTGAGAATGGCCTGTGTGATGGTGAGCCGGTCAAATGGCTTGCCGAGATCCAGCGGCTTGCCCTGATGCTCAAGCAGCGCGCTACCAGTTGCTTCAATGGCTACATCGCGCAGCAATTTTTCTGTGAAGTCCATGAGCCAGCGGTAATCGGTGTAGGCCGCATAGAACTCCATCATCGTGAATTCCGGATTGTGCCGAGGGCTGACACCTTCATTCCTGAAATTTCGGTTGATCTCAAAGACGCGTTCAAAACCGCCTACCACAAGGCGTTTCAGATAGAGCTCTGGGGCGATACGCAAAAACATCTGCATATCCAGCGCATTGTGATGCGTAATAAACGGCTTGGCTGCAGCACCACCCGGGATCGGATGAAGCATGGGGGTCTCCACCTCAAGAAAGCCGGCTTCGTTCATCTGTGCGCGCATTGCCGCAATCGCCTTGCTGCGCACTTTGAATGTATTGCGCGATGTCTCTGTCATGATCAGATCGACGTAACGCTGACGATAGCGCAATTCCTGATCCGCGATACCGTGAAATTTATCGGGCAGGGGACGCAGGGATTTGGAAATCAGATTGATAGATTCGGCATGAATCGACAGCTCGCCCTTGTTGGTTTTGAAAACACGTCCGCTGACGCCGATGATATCGCCGATGTCCCAGCTCTTGAACTGTTCATAGTCGTCTTCACCCACGCCTTTTTTGTCCAGATAAATCTGGATGCGGCCACTGGCATCCTGAATCGTGGCGAAGCTGGCCTTGCCCATGACGCGTTTAAGCATCATGCGACCGGCCACGCGCGCAGGGTTTGCCTGTGGGTCCAGTGTTTCCTTGTCGAACTGATCAAACTGATCGTGCAGGGCCTGGGCCTTGTGCTCAGGTTTGAAGCTATTGGGGTAGGCGACGCCTGCAGAGCGCAGGCGTGACAGTTTGCCGCGCCTCTCGGCGATCAGTTTGTTTTCGTCCACTTCGGTGACGGGTGCGTCTTTTTGAGAGTCGTTCATAAGAGTGCTGATATTCTGCGTTGCCTGTCTTGCGTTGTTGCCCGACAGGATGATTCGTTGGCATTGCACTGACGCAGCGGGGAGTGTGATACCCGTCGCGTCAGTGATTGCCGGGTGTTAGTTGTACTGCCGAATGTCGTCGATTTCCTTGCTGGCGAAATCATCGCTGTTGATATAGCGAATAATCTTTTCCGCAACGGCTTGCGGACTGGCCAGTGCGCCGGTATCGTTCAGCGTCTTGAATCTGTCCAGATCCGGAAAATCCTGTGCTGCCGTAGAACGAAAGTCCTGCTGCATGCTGGAAACGATCAAGACGCTGGCAAGTGAGACCATCCAGGCACGACGGCCTAACAGTCGCG
>JBEBTQ010000150.1:0-7801 GCA_040393685.1 Advenella kashmirensis
AAGGGCACGAATACCGAAACCGGACGCACTGTCCGAGCGGAAGTCTTCGTCGATGATGACGATGGGGAAACGAAATTTCATCGGGTACTCCTGGCTGGCTGATCAAATAGCCTGATTATGTTCTTGGAAGTGTGACGCCTTGTTGACCCTGATACTTCCCGCCACGATCACGGTATGACGTTTCGCATACCTCATCGCCCTGCAGGAACAGAAACTGGGCACATCCTTCGCCAGCATAGATTTTTGCGGGCAACGGTGTCGTGTTGGAAAACTCCAGCGTAACATGACCTTCCCACTCCGGCTCCAGGGGCGTCACATTCACAATAATGCCACAGCGCGCGTAAGTGCTTTTGCCCAGGCACACGGTGAGCACTTCGCGCGGGATGCGGAAATACTCAACAGTGCGGGCAAGCGCAAACGAGTTCGGCGGAATAATGCAAACATCACCCTTGAAATCCACAAAGGATTTTTCGTCGAAGTTCTTCGGATCCACGATCGTGGAATTGATATTGGTAAAAATCTTGAACTCGTCGGCACAACGCACATCGTAGCCATAGCTGCTGGTGCCATAGCTTACGATCTTCTGCCCGTTATGCTCGCGCACCTGACCCGCCTCGAAAGGAGTGATCATGCCGTCTTGCGCCGCCTGCCGAATCCACCGGTCATTCTTGATACTCATAGACTGTATCTCTCTGCTGGGAACTGTCCCAAAGGGAAAAGCGCCATTGTAGCCCCTGCGGGTGCAGGGGAACAGGCATTTTTCATCAGTCTCGGAAAAAGCGGCGGTAGATCAGTTCCACCCCATTAACCGTGCCCGCCTTGATGTCGGCAGACAGGTGACGGAACAGTCGGTAGCTGCCGCGCACCACAGTGCCCGTACCCGCCATGGCCTGTTCCACGCTCACCGTCATACCATTCTCGAACTTCTTGCTCGCCACAAAGAACTGCTGGGCCAGATCACTGGAAGACTCCTGGTTCACGCTGGAAGCCACGGATTTCTCGGGCAGGATGGTGCCAGACTCGCCAATATTGCCCGACCGGATGGAAATATCATCCAGACCCAGCTTGCGATAGAACGGCTGACCGCCCCCCACAATCGACGAACCGACAGAAAACAGCAGGGCCGCATCGCTGCCGCTGCTATCGGGGCCACGTCCCATCAGCAGCCACGAAAGTTTTTCCACTTCGCTGACATCCGGATAGGAAACCAGGTCGATCTTCGGTTTCTTGGCCGTACCAACCACCTTCACACCGGCTTCCACATCTAGACCGGTGCGCAGGGCCTCAATATCAAGAATCGGATTTGCAATATTACCCTGGAAGGTGATACGACCCCGACGAATCTGCAGGCGCTGACCATAGGCTTCGATCGCCCCACCCCGGGTCCGGAAGGCCCCGACGCCCGTCAGCTGATTTTTTTCCTGAATCACGTTCAGCGAACCCACCAGACCGGAATCCAGGCCCAGGCCAACGATATAGAAACGCTTGCCCAGGTCTACGGTGAAGTCCAGACTCAGGTCCATGGGCGATTTTTCTTCCACGACCTTGGTCTGACCGGGTTTTAAGACAATCACATCGCCATCCACCGCGGGCACACTGCCCAGAATATCCACACTGGCCCAGCCTGCATCGGCAGTGACCTTGCCCTTGATATCCACCTTGGGCAGTGGCGCATCAATGGCGACGTCTCCACTGATCATCACGAACCGGTCGGAACGCTGAATAATCGGGTAATGATCGAACACCACGCGGAAGTCACCTTTGCTGGTGTTCAGATTCCACTTGCCGGTGATGCCAAGCGAACCGTTCTGGGCTTCGACATTATCGTCAATCCATTTTTTGGTCCGCCACTCGTTGGCCTTGATTCGGATGATGGACGGGAAACGCAGCGTATTGATTACCACCTGGTTGTCACGCAGTGTCGCTTCCAGCGTACCGTCAAGCAGGCGGATACCATTATCGATTTCCACGATCTTGACCTTGGATCCGGAGATTTTGCCGCTGGTCGTCCACTGTCCGTTGGCGCGAGACTGTGCCGTGACGTTCAGAGCAACCGCGCCCCCCAGATCCAGCATATCGCCCGTCAGCGGACCCATCCAGCTGATGTCTGCCAGATTGCCATTGAGTGTGACGCGCGAACCGCCATTCAGATTGGGTGACAGGCCATTGAACGCGATACTGCCGGTGCCCTTCAGATTGCCCTTGTTCTGGGTATCGAATGCCATATCCAGTTTGGCCACGCTGCTGTTCTCACCCGTCTTGTTGAAATTGGCCGCGACCAGCATATTGGTCAGTCCCAGCGGAATCGGCGTTGCTGCAGGAATCATGAAATCGCCACTGACTCGCTTGAGTGCAGTCTTGCCAGTCAGCGCACCATCAAAGGCCAGATCCCAGTCAAAATCCAGCACCAGCGAGGTTTCCTGCTGTGCCTTTTTGCGACGGTCAATAATGCCTGCGTTCGCTTTCTGCTCTTCTTTTGCTGCAGGGTCAGCCAGCTTCTGCATATCACGAATGAATTCAGGACTCAGCACAAAGCGGCGAATGGAACCCTTGGTTTTCCATTGACCATTGCTGCCACTGGTGCCTTCCTGATTGATGGCAACGGTATGTTTACCGGGCAGCCCGATATTGATCACAGAGGGACCGGCCTCCCAGGCAGGTTTGCCGCCTTCAGCGGCAGGTGCAAACGCCAGGTCCCACGGTTTTTCCTGTTTGACCGTGATACCGGCATGCGCGATATCCAGAACAGACAGCGTACCGCGCCAGCCTTCAGCGCCCTGATCATTTTTATCCCATGATCCATTGGCCGCAATATGAATGTCCAGCGGCGCCTTGCCGATTTCACGCGATTTACCCTGCGTGAACTTGCCCTTCAGGTCTACATCATGTTTGCTGACCATGCCTTTGACAGTGCCATCCAGATTCACGCTGCCAGGCAAGCCGGGCCAGAACGAAGACAGTGCCGGGGCATCCACGTCCAGTATCAGCACACTGTCGGCTTCGCCGAAGCTGCCTTTGCTGCGAATCTTGTTGCTGCCCAGGGTCAGATCAATATTGGCGGCAGGCACGCGGAACGCATTCAGATCAATACCAGCGCTGCCCTCACCGCCCAGTGTCAGATCGCGTATCGCCAGATCCACGTTACCGGCCAGCGGTTTGTCGTTCCAGACACTGCCTTTATCGAACTTCCCTTTTACCGTCGCAGACTTGATGGACGTTGGAGAGAACATGTCCACATCTGCCGTGAGATCCGAGCTCAGCAGCGTTTTCGGTATGCTGTCACCCATCAGCTTGCTGACGGGCAATGCATTGGAATTCATATGAAAATGAATACGATCCGATTGCTCATCACCACCTTTGGGTGACACCAGTGCATCCAGCTGCAGGGTTGAACCATCACGCAGAGCAAGGTCTGCCTTGGCATCTCGCAATAGCAGCGGCGTTGCCATATCCAGATTCACATCTGCATTCAAATGTGATTTTTCTCCGGTGGCCGAGGCTTTCAGGGCATAGCCATCACGCACGTCAGCGGTCTGCTGCGGCACGATGTCAAATGCAATCGTATCGAAATCCAGCGGTACCGGTGTCTTGAACGGCAGCACACCCTTGCCATCAGTACGGTGAATATGGGCCGAACCCGTCAGCATCTGTTTGAAGGCCAGATCCCAATCTGCATCCAGCGTAATATCACGGTCGGCCGCTTTGTCTGCTGCTTCCGATTTTTTACCCTCGGCTACCTTTTTATTCTTTGCCGCGTTCTCAGCCGCTGCCGTCTCCAGCGCTTTGGCGGCATCCTGCGCGGCCTTGCGGGCAGCCGCCGGATCGTCAGACGCAAAGGCCTTCTGCAGATTCATGAGATACTGCGGATTGATGACCAGATCCTTGATCTGACCCTTGGTCTGCCACTCGGTATCTGTGCCACTGGATTCACCTGGAAGAATCTGCGCACTGCGATTCTCGGGCAGGTCCAGCAGGAATTTCGAAGCCGTTGTGGCCCATTGCATGGGATGCTCGCCATCTGCAGGCAGGAATGACAGTGACAAGGGGCTTTGCTGCTGCAGCCGTAATTCAGTGTGTCGCAGACCCAGATCATTAAGTACACCAACCCAGCCTTCCTGACCACCGGGAACCTTGTTCCAGCCGCCGCGCACATCCAGTCCGAAAACCACAGGCGCCTTGCCCAGCGCACGGCTGGGTTCTTTGGCGTACATGCCATATACCTGGGCGTGATGATTGACTACACGACCATCAACCACCGCGTTCACCAGCGCACTGCCCGGCAAGTCAGGCCAGAAGCTGTCCAGCGCCGGTGCATTCACATCTAGATAAAGCTGACTGGTATCTTCACCAAAACCGCCATGCGCCAGAATCCGGTTATTGCCCAGTGTCAGATCGATATCGGTGTCGCGTACCTGCAATTTATCCAGATTCGGAGGAATGCTGACATCAGCCTGTTCTTCTTCCTTCTGTTTGTCGAAGACACCGGCCAGGTGCACCTGGCTTTTGAGCGTACCGGTCAGTGGCTTTTCGTTCCACATACTGCCCTGATCGAACGTCGCATCAATATTCACATCTGAAATTTCGCGCTTGCGCGGCAGCGTATCGGCGGCGAAGGCAATCCGGCTGTTCAGCAATGATGGCGGCAACGAACCGCCAAACAGCGATTTGAGATCCAGATCGTGCAACTGCAGATTACCTGTCAGTCTGTCGGTGCCCTCTGCCTCACCTGTCTTGGTGGCAAAATCCGCATCCAGACCGGAACCATCCGTGAGTTTGAGCTGTACATTGCCGTCGCGCAATGGAATCACATTTGCCATTGCCAGATTCAGCTTTGTATTCAGACTGGACTTGGAACCTTCGCCCTGCGCTGCGATGGCCAGAACAGAAGATTTCTCGTCCAGTTTCGTTTCGTTCAGATCAATACTCAGTGTCTGGAAATCCAGAGGCACTTTCTGCGCCAGTGGCACGAATCGGTCTCCGGAAGTGCGACGCACATTGATCTTGCCTTTCAGTGCCTTTTCCGTCGTCACATTCCAGTCACCGTCAAATGTGATATCGGGGAAACTGCCGGCCGTTTTTGCAGCAAGCGCTTTGGCAGCGGCGGCCTTCTCTTTTGCAGTCGCCTCTTTCTTGGCGGCATCAGTGGCAGCAGTCTTACCGCCCGATGCACCGGCTGCCGTATCCGCAGCGGTCAGCTTTGTAATTTCATCAATCAGTTTGTCGCTGATCACCAGATTACTGAATGAGCCGGAAGTAGTGATGCCATTGGCATTGCCACTGGCCTTTTCCAGCCTGAGCGCAGTTTCAGGCGCCCCCGGCAACGTCAGGCCAAGCTCACCGGGACCCGCAGACCAGGCAGTCTGTTCGCCCAGCGCATTAGGATTAAACAGTAACGGCAGCGCGTCACGCCCCTGCACGCGAATTCCCGCATGCGTCAGATTCAGCGTTGCCAGTTCGCCTTCCCAGCCTTCTGCACCAACATTGCCATCGGCGCCATTATCGCCATTGGCCAGCTTATGCCATTTGCCATTGAGCTTGAGCGCGAGATCCAGCGGCGCCTTGCCCAGCGATTTGAAGTTGCCCTGATCGACCTTGCCGCTGATATCCAGCACATGAGAAGCAATTGTGCCGGCAAGGGTACCCGTCACTTTTGCGGTACCATTCACGCCGGGCGCCAGCTCCGCAAGCTTTGCCGCGTCCACATTCAGGCGCAGCACACTCTCGTCCTTGCCAAAACTGCCGGACGTACTCACACTGTTCTGACCCAGTGTCAGATCAATATCAGCCTTGCGAATATTCAGGCGATTCAGATCAATGGCGGTCACGGTTGTTTCTACCGCGGCCGTTTCATCACCGCGTTGCTTGGCGCGTTCAAGCGCATCTTCACCCGACTCAGTCACAATGGACTTGCCCTCGGCCTCGGCCTTGCGTGCCGCGGCTGCCTTGATATTATCGCGAACCGCCTCGCCCACTTTGCCATGATTGACCAGCTGACGCTGCGTAATCACGCCTTGAGAATCGATATCGATATCCAGATCGGCAGACAACGGTTTGCCCTGGAAGCGACTGTCGCTGTCCACGTTACCTTTCAACTGCAATCCCTGCAGGTTGGAAAGCCCCTGAACGTCTGCCACAAATGTCATATCGGCGGTCAAACGGGAATCGGCCGCACCCTGCTTTCCTTTGATGGTCAGCTGCTGACTGGCGAATGAGCCGGATAATCTATCCGATTTGCCTGCGCCCTGCTGCTCCTTTTTGTCCATTTTTAGTTGCAGACCGGAACTGTCACCCAGCTTCAGATTCACATCTGCCATATTCAACGGCACGCCATCGCCCATCAGACCCAGGTTCAGGTTCGCATCCACCTGCGCGCCCTGGCCGCTACCCTTGAGCGCCACGCCGAGCTTTTCCAGATCGCCAGACACTTTCGTGTTCAGATCAAACGTGCAATCACGCTGCTGCAACGCACCGGTCAGCACGCCGCCAATCTGTACAAACTGGCTCAGGCAAACCGGAGACTGCCTGTTCTGCGTCGCCAGGTTCGCATTCAGATCCAGCTTCATCGGATACGGGCTCTTGATGGATTCAATCTCCAGCGTCCCGTTCAGATCAGCCTCGGTCTGCGGATGGGAAACATGCAGGCTTTTGAGTGAACCCTTGGCATGCTGATCAATGATCAGCAAATCGGCCAGACTGAAATTGGAGAGCCCAACCGGCAGGCCAGAACCATCAGGCATTTTCAGGGCGAAATTGCCCACGTCCAGTCGGTCAACCTGAATGCCTACAGGAATGCCCGGCATTTCAAAGGGTTTGGCATCTTCCGGCTGCGGCTCGGGTGTTTCGATGGGAAGCAGTTTCACGTCCAGGTCAGCCACGCTCATCCGCTCAACGCGCAGCGTGCGCTTGAACAGCTTGAGCCAGTCCACTTTCAGGACTGCTTCCTTGCCGGTAATCTTGATTTCCGGCGTATCAATCAGCAGCTTGTCCAGCGCAATGCCGCTCCACAGCGTGCCGCGCACATTGGTCAGCTCACCACCAACCTGGCTCATCACAGTATTGAGCAGCCAGCGACTGCCCGGATTCGTTCCCATGAACCAGAATACGAAGGCGCACAATGCGATAAGAATGGTCAGCAGTATCGGCTTCCAGCGCAGATACCAACGCAGATATTTCATTTTCATCAGAATGCCACTCCCAATGAAAAGTGCAGGCGCAGACTGCGGTCACGCTGACCATAGGCCAGATCCAGAAACAGTGGTCCGGCAGGCGTCTTGATCCGCGCCCCTACGCCATAGCCAATATTCAGTCGCATATCACCGAAAGATTCTGCCGCATCACCGGCATCCACAAACACACCCATACCAAAGCGATCATCAAAATAGCGCATGTATTCCACGCTCATGACTGCCAGTGAACGATCACCCACGACCGCATCGCCGGCTGTCTTGCCGATAGCATTGTATTTATAGCCGCGAATGGTGCGCGCGCCGCCCGTGCGATAACCGAAGTCATCGGGAATTCGCATATCCTTGGCACCGAAAACCTGACCCACCTCGCCGCGAAGCGTAAAGACATCACGTCGGCCTATGGGCCACCATTGCTGCGCCCGCAAGCCTGCGCGACTGAACGGCTCGCCTTTATCCAGCGTCACACCGGCACCCAGGCCCAGGGCAATCAGATTGCCTTCACGCGGATCATATTTGCTGTCTACATCGCGGCGCAGCAGATCCCAGGTTGCCACCATCGAAGGCAGGCGGTAGCGTTCCTCACCTTCGCGCTTGACCGAATCATAAGCGGCCAG
>JBEBTQ010000151.1:0-7785 GCA_040393685.1 Advenella kashmirensis
AGTCCGCCCTCATCGGTCACGAGTGCCTACGTCTGGTTGATTGGCAGTCTCTATGGCGCGCGCTGGCACGAGGTTCAGGCACTGCTCATATGGCTAAGTCCGGCCGCCATTGTGCTCGTATGGCTGGCACGTTCGCTGCAAGTCAACGAACTGGATGAATCACTGGGTACCGGCCTGGGGGTTGACGTAAAACGCATGCGGCTGATATTGCTGTTTCTTGGTGTCTATCTTGCCGGCGCGGCGATCGCCTATGCCGGTGCCCTGAGCTTTGTCGGACTGATATCGCCGCATCTGGCGCGCAGACTCGTACACAGACCCGGTCCGGAACTGATATTTGTTACTGCGCTGACAGGCGGCATCCTCGTGATGTCAGCAGATCTGATGGGTCGCGTCGCCTTTCAACCTCGGGATTTACCGGCAGGTATATTCATTTCTGCCGTTGGTGCTCCTTACTTTCTCTACTTGCTGTTGCGCACCCGTATCTCGTAGGAAACGATGACAACTTTTCAAGACAATGTTGAATGAATCCTCTGAACAGCCAAAATCTTACGCTCAGGTATGAAAATAAAACCGTCATTGACCGATTAAGCGTCTGTATTCCCGACGCCAGGATTACGGTCCTGGTAGGTGGCAACGGCTGCGGCAAAAGCACCTTGCTCAAATCATTCGCAAGACTGCTGAAGCCAGCGCAGGGCGTTGTATTGCTTAACGGTAAGGATATACAGAAACAGCCTACATCACAGGTGGCACGCGAACTCGCGATTCTGCCGCAAGCCCCCATCGCACCCGAAGGATTGAGCGTCTATCAGCTGGTTCGCCTGGGCAGATATCCTCACCAAAGTTGGCTGTATCAATGGTCCCGTGAGGATGAAGACGTTGTCGAAACGGCGCTGCAGCAGACCGAACTCACAGAAATAAAGGACAGGTCTGTAGATTCGCTTTCGGGGGGCCAGCGTCAACGGGCATGGATCGCCATGACGCTGGCACAGAATACCGATATTCTATTGCTTGATGAGCCCACGACGTACCTTGATCTGGCGCATCAGATTGAAGTGCTGGACCTGTTGTATGAACTCAATAGAACAAAGAAAAAAACCATCGTGATGGTTCTGCACGATCTCAATCTGGCCTGTCGATATGCTGACAACATCATCGCCATCGCAGACAAAAAAATATATGCGCAAGGCGCACCACATACCGTATTGAATGAGGAAATGGTCAGAACCGTATTTCAGCTGGAAAGCAGGCTAATCAATGACCCGTTATACGGTACGCCCATGTGCGTGCCGATAAGTAAAGCAATCAGCTGAGTAGTTTCATTTTCCCAGCCGACGCGCTATTGGCGATATCTTGAATAATTTCGAACGCAATCATCAAAACTTTCAACTGGATACAAATTTATTTCCGTCTTAGACTTCCAGGCATGATTTGGACTAAGGCAAGAGTATGTTGGCATCAGCATTGAAAGGCATAAAGGTTGTAGATTTATCACGCATATTGGCCGGACCGTGGTGTACCCAAAATCTTGCAGACCTTGGCGCCGAAGTCATCAAGATTGAAAAACCCGATAGCGGTGACGACACGCGCGGCTGGGGGCCCCCCTACCTGGAATCCACTGACGGTGAAACCTTGTCCGCCTACTTCACGTGCTGCAACCGGGGTAAGAAATCGGTTGCGCTGGACTTTACAAAGGAAGCAGACAGGCAGCAGTTGATGGCCTTGATACGCGATGCCGACGTGTTGGTGGAGAATTATCGCGTTGGTACGTTGAAAAAATACGGATTGGAATACGAAAGTGTCAAAGCCGTGAACCCACGACTGGTATATGCGTCCATTACCGGCTACGGTCAGACCGGGCCCAAGGCGCATCGCCCTGGCTATGACTACATTTTCCAGGGGCTGGGCGGACTAATGAGCTATACGGGCCCGGCCGATGGCGAACCAGGTGCCGGACCATTGCGTACTGGTGTCGCCGTGGTGGATATTACAACCGGCATGTACGCGACCTCTGCCGTTCTGGCGGCGCTGTTCCAGCGTACGCAAACCGGGCAGGGGGCCTGGCTGGATCTGGCGCTGCTCGATGTCGCCGTCGCCATGAACGCTAATCAGGCAGCCAATTTTCTGGTATCCGGTGTCAGCCCTAAGCGCACCGGTAATGCACACCCCAACCTGGCTCCATACGAAGTATTTCGCGCGGGCGACGGTTTCTTCATCCTTGCAATTGGCAATGACACGCAATTTGCGCGTTTTTGTGAATTTTGCGGCCGTCCCGAACTGGCGCAGGACGAGCAGTTCAAAACGAACAGCAATCGAATCAGAAATCTGTCTGCATTGCGTGCGATTCTGGGCGAAGTGCTGGTCACCAGGCCTCGCGTTTACTGGACCGAAGCGCTCGACGATCTGGGCATATCGTGGGGATCGGTGAATACATTGGAAGAGGTCTTCCAGGACGAGCAGGTCGTGCACCGACAGATGCTTCAATCCATTTCCCATCCCAGACTGGGAAAAATTAACCTGGTCAGAAATCCTATGCTGACCGGAAATCAAGAAGAGGGTACGAATTCCGCCGCTCCGCCATTACTGGGCGAGCATACGGATTCGGTCTTGGGTACCTGAATACAAACAATTGGAGATAATAATGAATAAAGCGATTAAAGCCGGCATTGCCGCGTGTCTGTTTTCATTGACTGGCGTCGCATACGCAGCTTATCCGGAGCGTAATATTGAATTTATCGTTCCCTACGCGCCGGGCGGCACCACTGATCTGATCGCCCGTATCGTGGCGACAAAGCTGACCGACGTTCTGGGTCAGTCCGTCGTTGTCGTCAATAAGCCTGGAGCTGGTGGTGCAGTGGGAAGTGCCTATGCAGCTCGTCAAAAGCCCGACGGCTACACCCTGGTCATGGCGGTCGAAAGCTCTCACGCGGTTAACCCAAGCGTACAAAGCAAGCCGCAATACGATCCGGTCAAAGATTTCACACCCATCAGCAATTTGGCCAATGTGCTTGGTGTTCTGGACGTCAATGCGAAATCCGACATCAAGACATTTCAACAACTCATCGATACTTTAAAAGCCAATCCAGGCAAACTCTCATTTGGTTCCTCAGGATTGGGAGGCTATAGCCATTTGTTCGGTGAACGCTTTCTCAGTGTCACGGGCACTGATATGCTGCATGTTCCTTATAACGGATTGGGCCCCGCGCTCACAGCGCTTCTGGGTAATCAGATCGAAGTGGTTTTTGACAATCTGCCGTCTTCGATGGGACATATTGAAGGTGGTGCATTCCGTCCCTTGGCTGTAGCGGCGCCTAAACGCGTCAAGAGTCTGCCCGACGTGCCTACTTATGCAGAGGTGGGTTATCCGGATCTGAACATTCCATCGTGGTTCGGAATGGCGGCACCCGCCAACATTCCCAACGATGTGCTTGATACCCTGAACAAAGCGGTCGGTAAAGTTCTGGCAGATCCAAAAGTCATTGAACTGATCGAAAAGCAGGGCGCCGTACCAGACCACACCTCTCCCGAAGCATTCAAAAAAATCATCGAGGAATCCAATGCGCGATGGAAGGGTGTCGTGAAAAACATCGGTTTTAAAAAGCTCTGAGGGAACTATGAATACTTACGCCTGGTCTGAACACGCCGAACTGTCCGTTGATGAGCGCGGCATAGGAACGATGTGCATACAGAATGCCGGAAAATTGAATATCCTGGGCACGCCTGTCATCCACGCTCTGACCGACGCACTGGCGCATATTGCTGAGCGCGATGATATCCGCGTGCTGGTCATACGGGGTGAGGGAGATCGGGCCTTCATCGCCGGTGCCGATATTAAAGAAATGGCTCACTTTGACATGGAGCGTGCCGAAGCCTTCATTGATAATCTCCGCAAACTTTCCGACGCGGTACGCCTGCTGCCCAAGCCGGTGATTGCCCGCATTCCAGGTTGGTGCCTGGGCGGCGGCATGGAGCTTGCGCTGGCCTGCGACTTTCGAATTGGCGGCGATGAGGCCAGGATGGGTATGCCCGAGGTGAAGGTAGGCATTCCATCCATTATCCAGGCTGCATTGCTTCCACGCCTGATCGGCACGGCGCGTTCGAACTGGATGTTGCTGACCGGCGAGATTGTTGAGGCAGACAAGGCACTGAGCTGGGGTTTGTTTGACAGTGTTGTCCCCTTGGCTCAACTGGATGAGGAGGTCACTCGCGTTGCCAGCATGATGACTGAACTGGGGCCTGCGGCTCTTGCCCAACAGAAGCGTTTGCTTCGCGAATGGGAGAACGAGCCGTTGGAAACTTCCATATTGAATGGTGTACGTGAATTTGCGCAGGCCTTCAATACGGGCGAGCCGCAAAAATACATGACCGAATTCCTCAATGCGAAACAAAAATCCGGTCATTAATACGAATGTTGAGGCTTGAATTCACCGAATCCATGGCTCAGTAAGCATTGACTTTCAGAACGCGCGCAAGAAAACGGTCTATGATTCGTTATGCAAATGGTGTAACACTCAAAGAGGACTGAATCTTGCGCTACGACCTGAAGGACCTGAAGCTTTTTCTTGCGATCGTGCAGGCTCAGAACCTGTCGGCAGGAGCTGCCTCCATGCATATGACCGCATCGGCTGCCAGCTATCGATTGAAAAATCTCGAGTACACGGTAGGTAGCGAACTATTTCTGCGTACCTCAAAAGGCATGACTCCAACCCCTGCAGGAGAAGTCCTGACACGCCATGCCAAAAAACTGCTGGCAGGGGTCGAAACCATGCACACAGAGCTCAGTGACTATTCCAGCAACTTGCGTGGTTCTCTCAGGCTGCTGGCCAATAGCAGCTCCCTCAATGGTTTTCTGATACCCAGTATGGCCAGGTTTCTGACTGGCAATACCGGCATCAATGTCGATCTTAAAGAGCATGAAAGCCTGAAAATCAGCAGTGCAATCGAGGAAGGCGTTGCCGACATCGGAATAGGCGCAGATCTGGATCCGCTGCCCAGCCTTGAGCGCGTGCTGTATGCCAAAGACAGGCTGGTCTGCATGACGCCACCCAATCATCCTCTGTCGAGTGCCTCTCAGACGTCGTTTGAAGAGATTCTGGATCACGATCTTGTGTCCATGCAGCGCGCCAGCAGCAACTTTCTGTTCCTGTCCAATCAGGCGCGTTTAGCCGGAAAAACGATGAAAGTGCGGGTTCATGTCCATAATTTCGATGCAACGCTTTATATGATTGAGGCAGGCGTGGGCGTTGGCATTGTGCCGGCCAGCATCGCAGGAAAAGCCACGGCCCAGGGAAGACTGATTGCGCTACCCATGACTGATCCCTGGGCTGAAAGAACATTGCATCTGGTGCGGCGCGCGGAATCGGGTGATCAGTACAATTTGATTCGGCAGTTTTCGGACATTCTATTGAACGATCCACTGGTAGCAGAAACACGTCAGAACTAAAAGAAACTGCGTTGGGTTTACGTTTAGCGAATCTTAACCAGACCCGTGTAGGAAATTACCTGGTACAGAACACGTACTGGTCACAATGGACACTTAGAGAAAGGAGGGTTTGTATTCTTAAAAGAAGAGATTCACCTGAATAACTAACTTTACATAATATATATTATGCGTATTTTGGATAATCAGACATGGGGCTATTCTGGCAAAAATTCGCGTTCGTTCCGACCTTCACTGCCAGTATTTCACTTGAAGTAAAATCCAGCATCTCTTACTGTCTAGCCTGAATCCCGAATTCACCACGAGCCCTGCACATGCTGATAGCTGCCTTAATTTTCATCCTGACCATGATTCTGGTGATCTGGCAGCCACGCGGACTGGGTGTCGGCTGGAGTGCGATGGCCGGTGCAGGAATCGCATTGTTGACTGGCGCCATTCATTTATCGGATATTCCAATCGTATGGCATATCATCTGGAACGCAACGGCAACCTTTATCGCAATCATCATTATCAGCCTTTTGCTGGATGAAGCAGGATTTTTTGAGTGGTCTGCCTTGCATGTGGCTCGCTGGGGAAAAGCCCGGGGTCATCGACTGTTCGTTCTGGTGGTCTTATTGGGTGCTGCAGTGTCCGCGTTGTTTGCCAATGATGGCGCAGCCCTGATTCTGACGCCAATTGTGATGGCCATGCTGATGGCCCTGGGATTTGGCCAGGCAACAACGCTTGCATTTGTGATGGCTGCCGGTTTTATCGCCGATACGGCCAGTCTGCCTCTGATCGTTTCAAATCTGGTCAATATAGTGTCTGCAGACTATTTTGACATCAGTTTTGCGCGTTATGCGCAGATTATGGTTCCCGTCAATATCGTTTCTGTGGCTGCTACGTTGCTGGTACTGATGATTTATTTCCGCAAGGATATTCCTCAGACTTTCGACGAATCGGCACTAAAAGAACCCGCCAGCGCCATTCGAGATCGACGTACCTTTGTCGCCGGCTGGCTGGTACTGGCCATGCTTCTGGCTGGCTTTTTTCTGCTTGAGGACACGGGCGTTCCGGTAAGCATTATTGCATCGGCAGGCGCGCTTATTCTATGGCTTGTAGCAGGTTCCGGGCATGTCATCCGAACCCGTAAAGTCCTGAAGAATGCCCCCTGGTCAATTGTTTTTTTCTCCCTTGGGATGTATCTGGTAGTCTACGGACTACGTAACGCCGGCCTGACTGACTATATTACTTCTGTCCTGAATGAGCTTGCTCAGCAGGGCATCTGGGCAGCGACGGTAGGAACGGGAGTAATCACTGCCCTGCTTTCATCTGTCATGAATAATCTTCCCACCGTCCTGATTGGCGCATTGTCTATTGAGGCAACACATAGTACGGGGATTATTCGCGATGCCATGATCTATGCCAACGTTATAGGGAGTGATCTCGGGCCGAAGATCACTCCCGTGGGAAGTCTGGCCACCCTGCTCTGGCTGCATGTGCTTGCGCGTAAAGGTGTCAGAATCAGCTGGGGCTATTATTTTAAGGTGGGTATTGTGCTGACGCTGCCCGTTTTGTTGATCACTCTGGCTGCACTCGTATTGCGTTTGCAATTAGGTTAGCGCGCAACCGGCGTCATTTTGGCGTACCAATCGCTTTCAACAGATCCTGCATGGCGGTCTGGTCCTGCTTAACAAAGTCAAGAGTCTGTGACGGCGTTAGCGCCAGAATTTCACCGTCAAGTTGTCCCAGAAACTGCCGGTAATCGGGCTTCTGATCAATGGCCAGCAATGCCTTGTTCAGTTTGTCGATAATCGGTGCCGGCGTCTCTTTGGGCGCTGCAAGACTATACCAGGTGGCGACCTCGGCATCGTGCACACCAACTTCCTCCAGTGTCGGCACATCGGGTAACAATGTGGATCGTTTTTTCGCGCCGTAAGCCAAAGCCTTTACGCGCCCATCCTTGATATAAGGCAGACAAGCCGACAAGTTCAGAAAGCCCATTTGCACCTGACCGCCCAGCAAATCGGTAAGCGCAGGTGCTGCACCGGAATACGGTACATGCACAATATTCACACCTGTTTTGCGTTTGAATTGTTCACCGCTAAGGTGCGTTGCCCCGCCCGTCCCTGCAGATCCGAAATTCAACTGTCCGGGATGTTTCTGGGCATAGTCGATCAATTCTTTGACGCTGTTGATTTTCAGATCGCGATTGACCACCAATACATTGGATTGACGGGCCACAATGCCAATAAAGCTGAAATCTCCTACGCCGTTGTATGAGACTTTCTGCAGTAAAGGCGTGACCACGTGCCCTGCCGATGTTCCCATCAATATGGTATAGCCATCAGCCCGTGCATTGGAAACAT
>JBEBTQ010000152.1:0-7766 GCA_040393685.1 Advenella kashmirensis
ATTCTGTCATTTGTTGCCCTGCTTGCCGTCAGCGGCATTGCCGGTCTGGCTGCAGCAGCCATTCTGGTCATGCCCATGGCGTTGAAAGTAATCAGTGAAAACAGCTACCCGGATTTGCAAAGAAAGGGGCAAAATGCAACGCTGACCAGCCTTTCCAACACCATCAAGGTAAGTACGATTTTTGTGATTGGCTGGCTGATTACCCTGCCGCTATGGCTGATTCCATTTGCGGGCATCGCCCTGTCATTGTTCTGGGGCGCCTATGCCTTCTCACACATGACCCGTCTGGACGCCATTGTGGAGCATGCAACTCCCGAGGAACGGGAATTTGTCCTGCGCCATTACAGTCGTGATTTCTGGATGATTGGCCTGATTTGCGCGGCCATCGCACTAGTGCCCTTTGCCGGATTCATCATGCCGGTCTTTTCCATTCTGGTATGCACGCACTTCGCGTTAATGGCGCTGAAGGCCGTCCGCGCGCAGCGAGCGGCACTGGAGAATCACAGTACAGCGGCTGGCGGTCTGAATTAATTGCAGGTTTTCTTCTCGAAAACCTACATGCCAGAAACAGGTTCCAACGACGACAAAATCAGCGGCAGCGCCCTGAAGACAATCCGGACGCTGTCGCTATCTTCAGATCAGGATTCGAATGCGCCTGCCTGCTGAAGAACTGCTTTGAGCTCACCGTTGGCGTGCATTTCACTGACGATATCGGAACCGCCAATGAATTCGCCTTTGACATACAGCTGCGGGATCGTTGGCCAGTTTGAATACTGCTTGATGCCTTCACGCACTTCCTGGTCGTCCAGGACATTCACGGTTACCAGCTTTTTCACGCCAGTTTCACGCAGAATCTGGATCGCTTTGCCTGAGAAACCGCATTGCGGGAATTGAGCTGTGCCTTTCATGAACAGCACAACCGGATGTTCTGTGACGGTTTCACGGATAAAATTCTGTACTTCACTCATTGTCTTCACCTGTGTCAGCATTGAAAGAAACCAGTGCTATCAACTGGCCATATCTTTAAACAGTGTAACGCTAAAACTGATAGCATCCACCGGAAATGCGTTCTATGCCGGATAAATCGTTACGGGATTCAATCTGCGTAAATCCAACCTTGGCCAGCATATAACGGACCTGCTGGGATTGTTCCCAGCCATGTTCAATCCACATCCAGCCACCACTGGCCAGATAGGCCCGCGCGCCGGCAATAATACGCCGGATGGCCGATAGCCCATCGGAATAGTCCGTCAGGGCCATGGGGGGCTCAAATCGCAGGTCGCCCTGTTGCAAATGCGGGTCGTTACGACGTATATAGGGCGGATTGGAAACGATCAGATCGAATGCCTGCGGCGGAATGCCTTCAAACCAGTCGCTCTCCAGGAAGCGCACATTGCCTGTACGATGCTTCTCTGCGTTGCGACGGGCCAGCGCCAGGGCATCAGGACTCTTGTCGGTGGCCAGCACCAGGGCGCCCGGACAAAATCGACCAATAGAGACCGCAATTGCGCCGGTACCGGTGCCCAGATCCAGCACATTCGCGCGCGGATTCTGTTGCACGTATTCAATGGCAGTTTCCACCAGCAGCTCGGTTTCCGGACGCGGAATCAGGGCCGCGGGCGAGGTTTCAAAGGACAAACCCATGAATTCACGCTCACCCATGATGTAGGCCATGGGCTCACCATTGCGTCGTCGTTCAATCAGTGCCCGGATCTGTTCGATCTGCTCCAGGGTCAATGGGTCCCGGTCGTGCGAAATCATCCAGGAACGCGACACATTCAACGTCCTGCCAATCAGCATGCGCGTTTCAAGGGGCGGCAGCCCGCTGTTTCGCGTCAAATATTCAATCGTAATGGCCAGCGCCATTCCTGCTCCTTCTGATACTACCTACAACCGCAACTAGAGGGAAAGCCTCTTACTCCGGTAACGCCTCTTCGTTTCCTTAGGACTCGTCGCCCAGTGCAGCCAGCAGCTCGGCCTGCCTTTCGGCGATCAGGGCGCCGGTCAGTTCGTCCAGCGACCCTTCCATAATTTGCGCCAGTTTATACAAAGTCAGGTTGATACGGTGATCTGTCACCCGGCCTTGAGGATAATTGTAAGTCCGGATTCGCTCGGAGCGATCCCCTGTACCCACCAGGCTCTTGCGTTCAGCCGCTTCCTTCCTCTGCTGTTCCTGACGCTGGATGTCATTGATGCGCGCAGCAAGCACACTCATGGCGCGGGCCTTGTTCTTGTGTTGGGAGCGGTCATCCTGACATTCGGCCACAATCCCGGTAGGAATATGCGTGATTCGCACGGCGGAATCCGTTTTATTGATATGCTGTCCGCCCGCGCCGCTGGCACGAAAGGTATCAATGCGTAGGTCAGCAGGATTCAGCACCACCTCTGACACTTCATCCGCTTCGGGCAGAATCGCTACCGTACACGCTGACGTATGCACACGCCCCTGAGATTCCGTTTCTGGAACCCGCTGCACCCGGTGGGCGCCGGATTCATATTTCAGACGTCCGTACACGCCATCGCCGTCTACACGCGCAATAATTTCGCGGTAACCGCCCATTTCTGAAGGGTTTTCTGAAACGATTTCCACCTTCCAGCCCTTCTGTTCGGCGTAGCGACTGTACATACGGAACAGATCGCCGCTGAAAATCGCGCTTTCATCTCCGCCCGTGCCGGCACGCACCTCAAGAAAGACACCCCGCCCGTCATCGGGATCTTTGGGCAGCAATTGCACTTGTAATTGCGCCTCCAGTTCCTCCAGTCGGTCCTTTGCCGTTCTCAGCTCTTCTTCTGCCATCTCGCGCAGTTCGGGATCGGCAATCATTTCCGTGGCAGCCTGCAGATCAGCCTCGGTCGCCTCGTAGTCGCGAAAGAGCGCGACCACCGGATCGATTTCTGCGCGTTCGCGCGACAGTTTGCGAAAACGATCCATATCGTTGGCGGTATCCGGTTCTGCAAGCAGGGCATCAACCTCGATCAGGCGATGCGAAATTTGCTCCAGACGGGAGCGCATTGAAGATTTCATATGAAATTGGGAAGAAATTCGGAATAGTCAGGAATCGGGCGACATTTCAGACCGGGCAACGATTCAGAAAACAGGTGACACTATACCGTGTCCAAATGAGGAAATCCTGAAAGACGTCGCCCGCGGCAACTGCAAAGAGCAGCGCTAATGGCTGGAATCCTGATAGGGAAAAAGGCGAGGCAGCATATTCATGAGGGCAGCGCGTTCCTCTCCCTGACTGCGATTGAGCGCCACCATGGGGGCATGCAGATACTTCTGTGTCAGGCTATGGGCAAACTGTTCCAATACCTGATCGGCGTTTTCACCACGAGCCAGCAGTCGGCGAGCCCGTTCCAGTTCGCTTTGCATAATGGAATCTGCGCCCTGATTAAGGTTGCGGATTACCGGCACCACGGCACGGGAGTCCATCCAGTGCATGAAATTCTGCACGCGACTGTCGATAATGGCTTCGGCCTGAACCACCGCTGCCTGACGTGAGTCGCTGGCCATTTGCACATAGCGACCCAGATCATCTACGGAATACAGGTAAACATCATCAAGTTGTGCCACTTCGGACTCGATATCGCGCGGAACAGCCAGATCGATCATCACGATTGGCATATGACGACGCAATTTTGATGCTTTTTGAACCAGCCCCAGACCCAATATGGGCAAGGAGCTGGCCGTACAGGAAACAACAATATCAAATTCTGCAAGCCGCTCAGGCAAATCTGCCAGCTTCATGCTCTGACCGTCGAGCTGGGAGGCGAGCGTCTCGGCACGCTCAAGCGTGCGATTGGCCACGACCATACAGGACGGTTTCTGTGCTGAAAAATGCGTTGCGCACAGCTCGATCATTTCGCCCGCACCAATGAAAAGCACACGGGTTTTGGACAGATCGCCGAACACGCGCTGAGCCAGGCGCACCGACGCCGCCGCCATGGACACCGACTGTGCGCCGATGGCGGTTTGGGTACGGACTTCCTTGGCAACCGAAAATGTTTTCTGGAACAACTGATGCAGCAGCGTTCCCAGGGAACCGGCTTCGCTGGCAGCTCGCACGGCCGTTTTCATCTGTCCCAGAATCTGTGGCTCGCCAAGCACCATGGAATCCAGACCGCTGGCAACGCGAAACGCGTGGCGGACGGCCAGATCCTTGTTGTATTGATACAAATGGGGGCGCAGTTCGTTGGCTTCCAGGGAATTAAAGTCTGCCAGCCACGAGGGGATGTGTTCCGCCACTTCCGGCTGCGCGGCACAGTAGATTTCCGTGCGATTACAGGTAGACAGAATGGTGGCTTCCCGAACCCGGGTTCCGAATGCTGAGCGCAGGCCGTCGAGCGCCGGGCGCAGTAACTCGGCAGGCATGGAAACCCGCTCGCGCACCGACACCGGTGCCGAATGATGATTCAAACCGAAGGTAAGAACGTCAAGTGACATGGCCTTAGTATCTTGAAATTTCTTTTATGATCTGCTAATAGAAGCAATTATAGTCCTTCGCGCCCCCTTTTTTGAATATTTGTGTCGGCACAGCAGCAAAATCTATACAGCCATCAAAAACTAGTGTATTATTTCGTTCTTTGTTGGCCAGGTAGCTCAGTCGGTAGAGCAGAGGATTGAAAATCCTTGTGTCGGCAGTTCGATTCTGCCCCAGGCCACCAAAAATACTATTTAGATTCAATAAATTAGCCGCTGCCTCAAGCGGCTATTTTATTTTCCTCGTCGGTGGTGTGCCGAAAGTGTGACGTAAATTCCGTCACATTGGCATAATTAGAAAGATGGCCTGCATCCAGATGCGCATACTTCTGTACCATCTGAATCGTTTCCCATCCGCCCAATTCTTTTAAGACCATTAGCGGCGTTCCTGATTGAACATGCCAACTTGCCCACGTATGTCGCAAGTCATGAAACTTCAATGGCTTTATACCTGCTAGCTCTGCAGCACGATCTAATGTTCGCTTGTCTACTTGGCTAACTCTGCGACCACTCCCACGGGTGAAACAATATATCGTGCCGACCGACTTCCGCTTACGCAATAGCGCGACGGCTTCGTTGTTCAATGGCATAGGACGGGATCTACCATTCTTAGCTAAATCGTTGGTAACCCAGGCCATCGAACGTTCCAGGTCCACCTTATCCCAAGTAAGAGACAATATCTCATTTGATCTTGCTCCGGTCGCTAGAGCAAAACTGCAAACCTGGTGCATCCATTCGAGTCGCATTTTGGATAACAGAGCATTAGCATCCTCTTTAGTTAGCCATCGGATATTTACCTTTGGTTCTCTAAATGTATGTAGCTTAGGCGGCACAACAATCCAACCAATTTCTTTTGCAATTGAAAATGTGCGCCGTATCGTGGAAAGATAGCGATTTTTTGTCGCATTGCTTAGTTTGCGCTGCGACTTGACCCTCGCCCCAATCCAGTGTGTTGGCAAGTTGAGAAATATTTCTTCGGATTTTAAAGAACTGATAGTGCGACCACCAAAAATTGAATTCCAATATTCAATGTGTCGCAATTTTACGGTGTAGTCCTGCTGCCCTTCGGAGCGCTCCAACATTCGCAATGCGGCCTGTTCAAAGGTGTATTCGGGAACGACTCCAAGACGAGCCTGTTCCCACAATTGGGCCCTTAGTCTGTCGTGGTACTCGAGTGCCTTTTTCTTTTCCGTTGTGCCAGTAGAGCGCCTAATTCTCTCGCCGCTTGGCGAGACGAGATTGACCCGCCAATAGGGAGAGCTCGGTGTTTGATAGATTGACATGGTTTATTTCCTACATTGTCAACCTGCAACCCCATGCAGGTAACATTGTTCCGCTTTTTATACAGATTTTCAACCGATTCGGGCCAAACTCGCCAATGGCCATTTTTTGTGTCGGATACACGGAAAGCATTTAATTGCGCTTTCCGCGCAAAAATGGTTCCGTACGAAAAACCTGTCAATCTTGCGACCTCATACAGTGTCAAAGCTACTTCCATCACTTTCTCCAAACTAAAGAACGTTATGAATCCTCGCGGCTCCTGATTAAACTCACCACATCATCGCGGCAAATGTTCCCGTTTATATAGGCATTTAACTCCTCTTGAGTCAGAATTCTATTTTCGATAGCGGTCATAATCTGCTTCACCTTAACAACATCGCGGAATTTCTTACTGCTGCGGCAATGTTTCGCGCCTTTATGCCAGGCAGTTTTCTTGGATCCCAAAACCTTATGAGGGCGATTTTTAGGCGTTGGACACGCGAATGGTGTCGAATGGTATAAATCACGCAATGATTTAGCAACATACAACCTAATACGTTGAGCGCGCGCTGTAACGTCGAGTACGTCAAACGTTGCATCATTGGCCAAGTCGTATTGGATCTGAATCGGCGATCTTGAGAAGTCTCTACGACAAACCTTCAAATAAAAAGCCTTCCACTCAGTTCTATCGATATTACCTTCGGCTTGATAATTAGGGGTCCACACAATTCTGCGCTCCGAAAGTGCGGAAACAATAGATTGATCGATACCTACGATTTTAGGGAACCGCATGTCTGAATGATTATCTGGACAAAACGAACCTACTGCGTCACATCTGCGATCAAAGGAATAGCGAATACTTCCGATGTATTGCAATTCTGATCTTCTGGGGCGCCAATACACATTTCGGTTTTTGCGAAACTCATACCAGTCTCGCTGTCTTTCTGGCAGTTCGAGTTCACCTTCACTCTCATCTAGTTTCTCTTGAAAAGACAATACGTCCATATATCACCTGTTTATGAGTTGTGCCGCAAAATGTTTCAGTCATAAAAAACCGCCTAGATTGAAAAGGCGGGATGAGGTTTTGGTTATACGATTTGCTTTACTAATTTAGCCTTTCTCTTTTGGAAAGCTATTTAGCAAAACAGACTAATCTTTTCAACCAGTCTATTTTGTGTCCGCATTTGCGGAGTGTTAGAAGGCGCAGATTCGACTATCTGCGCCTTTGATCTGAATTGAGCATGTCGTATTGCTTTTGTTTTTGCACTTCGCCATCTGGAATAGTTAATTCTCAGCACCCTAGCTGTGAAGCAAGGGACGGGTATTTTCAACATTGAAAATCCCGTGGAGGCTTTGGGCCAGGCCCTCCGGCGCACCCGACTTAATATTGGTCGAAGTGATTCGACCAGGTTCAGTATGTCGCTTCGACTTAGCGACTCGGCTTTAAATTGTTAAAGAGCATTATGGCCTAAGCCACAAGCAAATATTAGCCATATCTAACAATAAAGTCAACAGTTATAACTAATGAATTTTGGAAGATGGATTATTTATACCTAAGTTCAAGCAAGCGCTATGAATTCTTATCTTTATGTTTTTTGATTTTCATTACGATGTAGTCTGAGATGTCTTCTTTTACATCCTCAGGCAATTGTTCGAGATCAACAAGGGAAAATTGATCAAATGGCCACGATAGTCGCATTGGGCCGTTCCCACTAGCCAACCAATCAGTACGAACTCCCAGAATATCAGCTGTCAAGACCAGATTATTCCCCTTTAAATTTTTGGTTTTCCCGCTAATCCAGTTGCTTACAGACGACCCTTTCGCACCAGTTTTGCGAACGAGGTCGGCCTGGCTAACATTAGCAAGCTGCATTGCGTGTTGGAGACGTTCACTGAGTGTTTGCATTAACGTAATGTAACGCTATTTATGATTCGTATAACTAAAATGAGGTTTGGAGATAGTTGACTCATGTGTTAGATATAACTAATATATTGATTATGATTATATTAAATATCAAACATTGCA
>JBEBTQ010000153.1:0-7740 GCA_040393685.1 Advenella kashmirensis
TACGAGGCAACAAGAGTAACGGTCGCGGCAGAAACCTCTCGCGCTTATGCCAATATTTGTTCGGCTGGCATGGAACTGGCGTCGGCAAAAAAATCGCTGGGAATCCAGCAGGAGTCCAGCAATATTGCAAGGAAATTGTGGCAGGCCGGTCGCGGCACACAACTGGATGTCACGCGGGCACGTGCACTGGTTCAGCAACTGTCAGCCAACATTCCCACATTCCAGGCGCAGCAACAGATTGCTTTGTTCAGACTGGCAACACTCACTGGCGAAACACCGGCATCCATGCCTGCATCACTGTTGAAGTGTGCAACACCACCAAGATTTACGGGTTCAATTCCTGTTGGGAACGGCGAGCAGCTCCTGCGTCGCCGACCAGACATTCGCCAGGCTGAGCATAAACTGGCGGCAGCAACGGCACGCATCGGTGTGGCGATAGGCGACCTCTACCCCAAAATCACGCTGGGACTGGCGGCCGCATCAGCAGGCCCCATGAGCATGATGGGAGAGAAAAGCACGTTCAGTCTGAATATGGGTCCGTTGATTTCCTGGACACTGCCCAACACAGGTGCCGCCCAGGCAGCCATTGCTCAGGCGCGCGCAGCTGCAGACGCAGAGTACGCAAATTTTGATGCAGCTGTATTGAATGCGCTTCAGGAAACCGAGAGTGCCCTGGTTACCTACGCAAGGCAGCTCGAAAGACACGCATCATTGAAAGCGGCAAGAGACTCTGCTGCGGAAGCGGCAAATCAGGCATCGGTCCTGTACAAGGCAGGAAAAACGGACTATCTGCCTGTACTGGATGCGCAGCGCACCCTGGTGAGCGCCGACAGCGCACTGGCTTCATCACAGGCGCAATTGGCCAACATGCAGGTCGATGTCTTTCTGGCCCTGGGTGGTGGCTGGGAATGACGCTGGCGGATGAGAATGACAAGTGTGCTACGGCACCGTCGGCAGTCCCTGCTTTACGGACTGCATGTCTTCCCATGGGTCTGCCGAAAGTCGCGCGAGGCGTTGTGGCAGGTTTTTGATCGTGAATGCGTCCGACGATTTGAGTCTGCCAAGCTCATCCCAGCGTAATGGTGTTGCAACAGCAGCGCCGGGACGCGCCCGCAGCGAGTAGGAACATACGCTGGTAGCGCCACGCCCGTTTCGCAGGTAATCAACAAAGATGAGGCCTTTGCGCTGCTTTTTTGACGCCGTTGCTATGTACCTATCGGGGTGCGCGCCGGCCAGCGACTCGGCAAACGCACGCGCAAAATGTCGCGCCTCATCCCAGGGAACAGGCGGGTCCAGCGGGACAACAATATGCAATCCCTTGCCTCCGGTTGTGCGCAGAAAGGATTGCAACTGCAATTGTTCAAGCAGATCACGCAACTGGCGTGCAGCCTTTTTCACTTCGGGCCAGCGCACTTCCTCGGAAGGATCAAGGTCAAAGACCAGCCGATCACAATGATCGGGACTGTCGGCCTTTGCACCCCAGGGATGAAATTCAATAGCATTGAACTGCACGAGCTGCATGATATCTGACCTGTTCTTTACCATCAGATAGTCCTGACTGCCGCCCTGCTCTTCCTTCAGTCTGACCGTGCTGACATCCATACCTGCCGTATGATGTTTCTGAAAAAAGCATGCCCTGGCAGTCCCGTCGGGGCAGCGCAGCACCGACAGCGGCCTTCCCTGCAGCTCGGGCAACAACCAGTCCATAACACGGTCGTAATAATCGGCCACATCCTGCTTTGTGATTTTCATTTCCGGATAAACCAGACGATCCGGACTGCTGATCTCAACAATATTTTCTGTCATAGGCTCCTCGTCTGTCTGGCTGCGCCTGAGGTCAGCAACCGTCTTGTCTTCGCGCAGCGTCTTGAATGCAGTATGGCGCAACAAACCCTGGCTGCTGTGTCCGCGATAAAAGACTTCCACAACCTGCTGCGGCTTCACCCACTTCGCGCGTCGCAAATCAGAATCGATACCTTCTACCCTGACTGTGGGCTGCTTCACCGCAAGTGGCCGCAAGTAAGCAGAAAGCTGGCGCAGCATGGCATCGTTCATACCGGTGCCAACGCGTCCGGCCAGTCGCCACCCCTTTTTTCCTTCGGGCGCAGCCAGAAGCAACGAGCCGATACCAACGCGACTGCCTTGCGGTTCAATAAAGCCTGCAATGGCGAACTCGTCGCTCAGTTCCATTTTTATCTTCTGCCAGCTGCGGCTTCGCCCGCCATGGTATGGTGCATCCACGCGCTTGGAAATGATGCCTTCCAGTTTTTCCGCCGTCACCTGTTCAAAGACCTGAGGACCGGATCCAATCAGATGCGAACTGTATCGCAAACGTGATGGTGCGTCCTGCAGCACGGATTCAAGCAGTGTCTTGCGATCCAGCAGTGCCACGTCACAAAGATCCAGTCCGTTCAAATGAATCAGATCAAACATCAGATAACTCAGCGGCGCCTGTTTCTCTCCGGATAGCGTGGCCTGCAGGGCGGAAAAGTCACTGCGCACCCCGTCAAGTACGACCAATTCTCCATCGAACGCCGCGTCCTGCAATCCAAGGGATGCCATATCACGAGCGATCTCCGGAAGCCTCTCGGTCCAGTCCAGTCCATTGCGCGACCACAGTGCAGGAACGCCGTCAACAATGGTGCAGAGCAATCGATAACCATCCCACTTCACCTCATGAAGCCACTGATCGCCGGATGGTGCCTTGTCAGCGGCATGGCACAATTGAGGCGCAAAAGGCTGGGCCTTGAGCGTCTGGCGGCGTGCCTTTTTGAAAGCGTCGAGCTGCTTTTCCCACAACTGTGATTTTTTGGCAGAGGCGCGGACCGTTCTGCTGGTCGATTGCTTCTTCTGTCCTTCTTTTTCTTTCGGGCCTTTCTTTTCTTTACGTCCAACCGCTACTTCTTCTGCCGGCTTATTCTTTGGACTTTTCCGAACAGCATGCTTCTGCGTGGCATTTTTTACAACAGCGCGTGTTGCGAGTGGCCGCCCTTGCGCATCCAGAAAATCATCCGCCTCGCGCTTTTCTGCAAAAGCATCCTCCTGCTTGAACAGCAGCCATTCAGGCTGGCGGCTGCGGCGATGACTGCGGACCAGATGCCAGCTGCCCTGCAGTATCTGGCCGAAAAGTTCAAACTTCAAATGTCCTTTTGCCAGCTGCGCCTCGGCATCGGCATCGGTACTCCAGATGCCACGATCGAATATTCTGACGTTGCCACCGCCATACTCGCCCTTGGGAATATCACCCTCGAAATCGGCATAACTGACGGGGTGGTCTTCCACTTCCACTGCCAGGCGCTTTACTGACGGATCCAGACTGGGTCCCTTGGGGACTGCCCAGCTCTTGAGTACGCCCCCGACCTGCAGCCTGAAATCGTAATGACGATGGCTGGCATGATGCAATTGAACGACGAACTGGGTGCGCCCGCCTTCCACTGGACCTTCTTTGGGTTCCGACGTACGGTCAAACCTGCGTTTTCGCTGATAATCGGCAAGACTCATAAAAGCTCCGCGACAGTTCTATCACAATCGAAAATCAGGCTGCTTTCCGGGTACTGGCTGTGCTTTTTCGTGACGGACTTTTTTTCTTCGCCGCTGTTGCTGATTTCTTCTTCGCTGCACTCGTGGATTTGGCGGCTTTGCCCTTGCTGTCCTTGGTGGCCGTTTTGCTGCTGGTGGCCGTCTTTTTCGCTGTTGACGATTTGGCCGATGTTGATGTCTTTTTAGCTGCTTTGGCAGACTTTGTACCCGAGGCAGCTTTTTCGTCCGTGGTTTTCTTTGATTTCGCTACCGATTTGGGTGGGGTACGTTTGTTACTGGCCAGGCTTTCCTTGAGCAGCGACATAAAGTCAACGACATTGGTCGCTGAGTTCTCTGGTACCTCGGCGTCGTCTTCCTCTTCGTCTTCACGAGAGGTAACCTTGTTGGCCTTCATCCGCTTTTTGATCACATCTGAAAGTCGCTGACGAAATTCATCCTTGTAGTCGCCAGGCGCCCACTTGGCAGTCATGGAAGCAATCAGCTGGCTGGCCATTGTCATTTCCTGTTTGGAAATACGATAGTCGCCCAGTTTGCCTTCGGGAATTCTGTACTCGTCCACATCAACCAGTTCCTGGGGATAGCGCAACAGCACCAGCAAAAGCGCAGCATCCTGCGGCATGACCGCGCACAGATACTCACGTGTGCGAATCACGACCCGCCCTATTCCAATTTTGCTCGTGTCCCGGAGCGTTTCCCTCAGCAGCACATAGCCTTTTTCTGCCTTCTTTCCCGGAACAAGAACATACGGCTTTTCAAAATACGCAGGACCAATTTCAGTGACATCGACAAACGTCTCAACATCCACCGATTCCTTACTCTGCGGCGCCGCATCACGAATGTCATCCGGCTCGAGCACCACATAGTTTCCCTTGCTGTACTCAAATGCCTTGACGATCTCTTTCCAGGGAACTTCCTCTCCTGTGTCGGAGTTGACACGTTCGTATCTGATGGGTGCATTATCACGCGAATCCAGCATGCGAAAATGCAAATCGGCTCGACGTTCCCCGGGCATCAGCGCCACAGGAATATTCAACAATCCAAACGAAAGCGTTCCATTCCATATGGGGCGTGCCATTTCAGGTCCTTATTCAAGGTAGTCAACGCGCCGGAAACGGCGCGGGTCAGGCATTCTGATGAACCGGCTGGCAAATGAACGCGCAACGGCGCCATGACATTTGCCAATATCCACCTCAAGTTGTTGGTGTAACCTTCTGTCCCAGCGCATCAATCAGTGGCGTACCATCTTCTTTGTTCAGGGCGCCCTTTTGCGGCAGCGGAAGAATATCAAGCACCAGATCTGCCGGGCGGCAAAGACGCACCCCTTTGGGTGTAATCACGAAGGGGCGGTTGATCAGAATCGGATACTCAATCATTGCGTCAAGCAACTTCTCATCGCTGACATCCGGATTATCCAGTCCCAGCTCTTTATAAAGCGTTTCTTTCTGACGCACGCCATCGCGCACACTGATCCCTGCCCGCTCGATCATGGCGGCGAGCTCCTGACGGGTCGGCGGATTGTGAAGATACTCGATGACTTCCGGCTCTACACCAGTGTTTCGAATCAGTGCCAGCGTCGTGCGCGACGTACCGCAGCGAGTATTGTGATAAATCGTGATATCCATAACTTAACTCCATAACGATCTGTCTGCCAATCATAGCATCCGGGGAGTCAGCTGCGTGCAACATTGAGCAGTGAGCGACGGACCAATGGCACATCGCTCACAGTACCCATCACCCCTTGCTTTTCTGCAAAGCCTGATCCAGATCAGCCAGGATATCGTCGATATGTTCGATACCCACGGACAGGCGGACCATATCCTGGCTGACGCCGGCTTTTTCCAGTTCTTCGTCGTTCAGCTGACGATGGGTAGTCGATGCCGGATGACATGCGAGCGATTTGGCGTCGCCGATATTGACCAGGCGCGTGATCAGTTGCAGGGCATCGATGAACTTTGCCCCTGCCTTTGCATCTCCTTTGACGCCAAAGCACAGGATTGCCGACGGAGTGCCGCCCATATATTTTTTGGCAAGCTCATGCTCGGGATGGTCGGGCAATCCTGCGTATTTCACCCAGTTGACCTGTTCGTGATCCTGCAGAAAACGGGCCACCTTCAGCGCATTTTCGCAATGACGCTCGACTCGCAGGGCCAATGTTTCGATGCCTTGCAAAATCTGGAAAGCCGCCAGCGGTGCGAGTGCCGCGCCGGTATTGCGCAGTGGCCCCACGCGGCAGCGACCGATGAAGGCAGCTTCCGCAAAGGCCTCTGTGTACACGACACCATGATAAGCCGGGTCGGGCTCGTTCAGAACGGCAAATCGCTCCTTGTGATCGGCCCAGGGGAATTTCCCTGAATCCACGATGGCACCTGCAATGGTCGTACCATGCCCGCCCATATACTTGGTCAGCGAATGCACGATAATATCTGCACCATGCTCGAAAGGTCTGCACAGCGCAGGCGTTGCCACCGTATTGTCAACGATCAAGGGGACGCCATGCTTGTGAGCCACATCGGCCAGTGCACGGATATCAACCAGATTGCCTGCGGGGTTGCCTATCGATTCGCAAAAAACTGCTTTGGTCTTGTCATCAATCAGCGCTTCCAGTGCCGCAATATCATCGTGAGGTGCCATACGCACCTCGATTCCCTGACGAGGAAATGCGTGGGCAAAAAGGTTGTAGGTGCCGCCATATAACTTGCTGACCGACACAATGTTATCGCCAGCCTGGGTGATTGTCTGAATTGCATATGTGATTGCGGACATACCGGAGGCAACGGCCAGCGCGGCAATCCCCCCTTCCAGCGCAGCCACGCGTTCTTCCAGCACCGCATTCGTGGGATTCATGATGCGCGAATAAATATTACCGGCGACTTTCAGATCAAACAGGTCAGCCCCGTGCTGTGTATTGTCAAACGCAAATGATGAAGTCTGATAGATAGGAACCGCTACTGATTTGGTGGTGGGTTCGGGGCTATAGCCTGCGTGTATGGCCAGCGTCTCAAGTTTCATTGATTCTCCTCTCTTTGTTCATTTGATATTCGAAAGCCCCAGGCTGAATGGCCGGGCATATATCCCAGCGGGATTTATAACCGACATCCGGGAATCTGTCAGCTTTCTGTTTGATCTTAGCTTATGCCTTCGCATTGCAGATTGTACGAGAACGCCAGATTCACACGGTTTATGTGTTTAGCAAATCTCTGCGCGCGGCCGGCAGTCCTGCCCCCTGAGGCCGGTTGCCTTTTCTGTATTCATCTGGCGTGGTTCCCATGAGTCGGCGAAACATGCTGATAAAGGCAGACGCGCTGCTATAACCCAGATCCAGGCCGATATTTTCGACAGTCTGCCCCTGATCCAGGCGCGATAACGAGGTAAGTACCTTGAGACGCTGTCGCCACTCTGCGAATGACATACCCAGGTCACGCTGGCAGCGTCGCATCAGCGTTCTTTCGGTTGTATGGTTCAGGACAGCAAATTCGGCGAGGGTACGTGCGTCTCCCGGATTGGCCTTCAAAGCCTGCAGGATCGGGCGCAGCAACGGATCATCAGAAGCGGGAAGATACGTCCCGGCACATTCTGCCAGACACAATTGATCAAGTAGGACCTGAAGCAATCGCTGCTCCCGTTCAGAGCCCGGTATGGCGGGTGGCTTGCGATTCAGTTCTTCCAGTAGCGCCCGCAAAAACGGGCTGACTGTCAGAGCACAGGGCGATCGCGGCAATTCCTGGCATAGAGAAGCATCCACATACATCGAACAATGCCGCTCAGCCAGGCGATTGAACGCAATATGCTCCGTATGTGGCGGTAGCCAGATGCCATACTGGGGTGGAGAGAGATAGTGCTGAGTCTCCAGTTCAATTTCCATGACACCGTTGAAAGAATAAACGAATTCTCCCCAATGATGACGATGGCGCGGATAGATGGTGTCCGCCTGTTCGCTCACAGCCCGAAAGACGATCAAGGCAGGCAATGACGCGACAAACGGCGGCTGTCGCATATGTGTAGCCGGCTTTCGCAAAGAAGGATTATTGTTGAGGGTCATAACGCGGTGAGACTGGCTTAAACACGATATCAGTTGTCATATTTAAACTATATATTCCTAATCCGTCAATGAGATAATCACCCTTCACAGTCAAAAGTCACGTAACAGGATCGGAATCATGGATGAACGCAAGGCAATAGACGGCAAAGCAACAGGACTGA
>JBEBTQ010000154.1:0-7681 GCA_040393685.1 Advenella kashmirensis
CAGAATATCCAGGCCGCCCAGGGCCTTCACCGCTTCATCCACCGTGCGAATGACATCCTGTTCATTGCCCGCATCCGCCGTGATGGCGTGCACCTGCGGAAGCTCAGACTTGAGCGTCTTCAGTGCGGCCTCGTTGATGTCAGTGACGAACACCGAAGCGCCGGCCTTCACAAACGTATGTGCCGTGGCCAGCCCGATGCCGCTGCCGCCCGCTGTAATCAGTACCCGCCGTCCCTTTAAATCCATGAGTGTCTCCTTGTGATAATGACTGATCTTTGAATGATCATGATGTACCTGAATAATGACGACTATCATAACTGGCACGAAGAAAAGTTTAAAGTGTGATCACAGATGTCATGTGAAATATATTTTTGTCTACAGAGGGCCGGGCGGCGGGTTGCGCAAGGCAGGGCGTACTTTTGCGCATGGTGAGGTTGACTTTAAGCGGGTACAATATGGGTCTATCAGGAGAATCAGAAAGTGCAGGATCTACGCAAGCAAGTCAGTCTTATCGGCGTTCCGACCGATGTCGGAGCCGGTCATCGCGGCGCCAGCATGGGGCCCGAAGCCATTCGGGTGGCAGGCATTACCCAGACGCTGGAACGTCTGGGTATCAACGTGCGTGACTGCGGCAATCTGAACGGGCCGCCCAATCCCTGGCAACCACCAGAAGGCGGTTATCGTCATCTGGAACAGGTCATTGCCTGGAATCAGCTGTTGCACGATGCCTATTATGCAGAGCTTGTTGATGGTCGGTTTCCCATTATGCTTGGCGGAGATCACTGCCTGGGTGTGGGTTCCATCTCTGCCGTTTCGCGTTATTGTCGCGAGCACGGACGCAAGCTGCGGGTATTGTGGCTTGACGCGCACACAGATTTCAATACGGCAGACCTGACACCCAGTGGCAATATTCATGGCATGCCGGTGGCCTGCCTTTTTGGTTACGGGCCTCGCGAGCTGGTGGAAATGGCCGGTCAGGTGCCGGCGCTGGCTGCCGATATGGTGCGCCAGATCGGCATACGCAGCGTCGATGAAGGTGAGAAGAAATTCATTCACGAACAGGGCATAGAAGTCTACGATATGCGCTTCATCGACGAGCACGGTATGCGTCACACCATGGAGCGTGCCCTGCACGGTCTGGATGAAAATACTCATCTACATGTCAGTTTCGATGTGGATTTTCTGGATCCCGAAATCGCGCCGGGCGTAGGCACTACGGTGCGTGGTGGTCCCAACTATCGTGAAGCACAGCTGTGCATGGAAATGATCGCCGATACAGAATGCATGGCATCACTGGACATTGTGGAACTGAATCCGGCGCTTGACGTGCGCAATCAGACCGCCGAAGTGGCACTGGATCTGGTGCGCAGCCTCTTTGGTCAAAGCACATTGGTGCGCGTCAAGAATCGAATGGGTTCAGGCAGAGAGTAATGCAACAAACAAAATGCAATATCGCAGGAGAAAAGAACAAGACCGTTCTGGAAAGGTTTCTGCACGCCCTTGTTTTTGAGGTGTTGGCCATTGGTCTGTCTGCACCACTTGCCGCCGTTCTGTCGGGGCATTCCATGATGGACATGGGCGTTGTGACCGTGGTCATCGCAGTCATGGCGCTGATCTGGAATATGGTTTACAACGCCGGTTTTGACCGTTTTCTTCGTGCCACCGGAAAGCGCAAGACACTTGTCATGCGTATCTGGCACACCTTCGGGTTCGAATTGGGGCTGCTGTTCATGGCCATCCCGTTTGTGATGTGGTGGCTCAGCATCGGCTTGTGGGAAGCGCTGGCGCTGGATATCGGTCTTATCCTGTTCTATGTGCCTTACGCCTATATCTACAATCTGGTCTACGACCTGCTGCGCAGTCGATACTGGGGGCGGGTCGTTCCGGAGTGCCAGGGCTAGAACTATAGGGGTAGGACGCACTCTGCGATGCTATCTGTTCCCCCTTCTATTTGTCGTGCCTAACTCCCCCGCAGCAACGGGGGAGCACAAAAGACGGGGCGATCTCGAATTTTAAAGTCGGTTGTTGAGCTTTATCCCCTTTTTGTTGCCCGTTCTATTTCCCGTTCTGTTTTCCTTTTTGTTTCCATGAAGCGCCGGCTTTCAGCGCTTTTTTGAAGACCGGGCAGTCTTCATCATGGGCACCGGGTAAGTAGCCGGTACTCATCAGAAACTCGCCAACAATTTCTCCGCCGGTAAATTTGAAGGTCTTGCGAAACAGCTTTACCCATTCCTCTTTGCTGCGTGGATGGTTCAGCTCTATCCATGCCTTGAAGGAGCCGTGTTCCTTTTGCAGTTGCTGTACAACCTGAGCGTTATGTATCGCCGCGTTGATCTTGAGCCGGTTGCGAATAATGCCCGCGTCATTCAACAGTCGTTCCCTGTCTGCGTCGGTGTATGCCGCCACCGTATCAATATCAAAGTTGTCATAGGCGCGCAGAAAATTCTCTTCCTTGTTCAGAATGGTGGACCAGGACAGTCCGGCCTGATTGATCTCCAGGATCAGGCGGGCAAAGAGTTCATTATCATCGGATACCGGAAACCCATAGCGCTCATCGTGATAGGATTTGTGCGCATTCGGCTTGTCTTTGGGCAATTGCGCAACGAAGATACAGTAACTCATTAGGGATTCCGGCGATGTTGGACACGGTTGGGTGAAGTAATTGTGTTGCGCTTCGGCTTGAACAAAAAAGCGCCTTTTGAAGACCAGCTTGCCGTTTTTGAAGACCAGTCTGTCGAATAACAAGCCATTGACAGAAAAGGAATGCTGGTTCGTTCCTATTTTGCATTATCATTCTGGATTATTCCACTTCTTTTACCGTCGGCCACATTCGTGACCTGATGCCAGCTTCCTGACCGACCCGCAACAAGATTTCCACATGAGCTCAACCAACACTTCCAGCCCTTTCGCGCTGAACCGATACGAACTTGCGCTCGTGGTGATTACGGTCTTTTGGGGCGCCACGTTTCTGATTGTGCAGAACGCGCTGGCACACAGCGGGCCGTTTCTCTTCGTTGGCATGCGCTTTGGCTGCGCCGCGCTGGCCATGATGCTTTGTTCTCTGTCCATTCTGCGCGGCCTCACCTGGCTGGAAGTTCGGGCAGGAATGCTGATCGGCGCCTGCATTTTTCTGGGCTACAGCCTGCAAACAGTAGGATTACAGACAATTGCCAGCAGCAAGTCGGCGTTTATTACCGCACTCTATGTGCCACTTGTGCCGCTGATGCAATGGCTCTTTCTGAAAAAACCACCCACGTTCATGAACTGGATTGGGGTCACCATGGCATTTTTCGGACTGGTATTGCTTGCCGATCCTTACAGCATGGAAGGCGGGGTAGGGCTGGGAGAATGGCTCACGGTTTTCAGCGCTGTGGCCATTGCAGTGGAGGTCATTCTGATCAGTCTGTTCGCGGGCAGAGTCAATCTTCGGCGCGTCACCATTGTTCAGCTGGCCACCGCATCGCTGCTCGCGGCCGCAATGGGTGGGGCGCTGGGCGAAAGTGCACCAGACCTGGGGTCGCCTGTCCTGGTTATCAGTATTCTGGTGCTGGGTCTGGCCAGTGCGGTTATTCAAATCACCATGAACTGGGCGCAGAACCATATTTCTGCCACGCGTGCCACCGTAATTTACACCGGAGAACCGGTATGGGGCGGGGTGATCGGTCGCGTCTTTGCAGACGAACGCCACTCTGCGCTGGCACTTTTCGGTGCGGTACTGATTATTGCGAGTGTGATAGTCAGCGAAGTGAAATTGCGCGTGCGCCGCCGCCCGGGAGCGGCAGAAACGAAAAACTGAATACTAAATACTGAAACGGCCGAACTGACTGACTGAGGTTCTCGGCACGCAAGCGCCTGGGAACAACGCTGCCGAGCGGCGATGGTGCAATGGTGCAAAATCTGTGGAGAGAAAATGCTGTAGTAACACGCGACATCGGTATGGGGCAAAACCGGGAATCCGCCGCCAGCGGATCCCGGTGCTACATTTGTGATGTCAATACCAGTCACTGCTGCATTTGCTGTCTGTCAGCACAAAGTCCCATTGCGCGCCGCGCAGAACTCCCGGCTCGCCGATATCGACCTCACCATCAATTTTTCATTTCAGCGGCGGCTTTTTCCATAATCTGCATGCTGCGCTGAAAAGCAGGACGGGCGCTGAGGCGCTCAACATAATTTTTGAATGCGGGTCGTGGTTCCAGCACGCCGAATTGCATGTAGAAACGAATCGCGGTGCCAACGTATACATCGGCGGCTGTGAACTGTTCTCCGCAAATCCAGTTGGGGCCGGAAACGGCCTGTTCCAGTACATCCACGGTTCGCTCAAACGTACCGAAGCCCAGCATAGAGCTTTTGTCTGCGGGAATCGGCATCTTTAGCGACGTCATGGTGATGGCCTCTTCCAGCGGACCGGCAGCAAAAAACAACCAACGGTAATACGTGCCGCGTTCAGGACTGTCCGGCGCCGGCGCCAGCTTTTTCTGCGGATACTGATCTGCCAGAAAAGCACAAATGGCCGCCCCTTCCGTCACGATCTGTCCATCGTGCACTATGGTAGGTACCTTGCCCATGGGGTTGATCTGCAGGTACTCCGGCGTTTTCATGGCGCCGTGGAAATTCAGATAAACGGTCTCGTACGGTTCGCCCAGTTCTTCGAGCATCCAGTGAATGACAGAGGCCCGCGATTGCGGGTTCGAATAAAAAACAATGCGTGAAGATGACATGGCCCAATCCATACAGGTTAAAAGGGTAATAGGCAGAACAGCCGCCATTCGCTCTTATCATAAGGCACCGTTACGGCAGATGGCAAATCGCCCTGACGGCCTTTGCTTTGAACGGCTTGCGGTGCTTATAATGGAATACCGTAATGCGTTTCATGCGCACGATTTTCATATTTTTGAAGGGATGAGTTTAGTCATGAAGACACGTATCGAGAAAGACAGTATGGGCCAATTGCAGGTGCCTGCGCAGGCGTTGTATGGCGCGCAGACACAGCGTGCTATCAATAACTTTCCGATAAGCGGGCAGCGACTGCCTGCAGCCTTCATTCGTTCGCTGCTGCTGGCCAAGGCCGCGGCCGCCAAAGCCAACGTGAAACTGAAACAGATTCCGCCGGAAATGGGTCAGGCGATCGAGACTTCAGTCAATACGCTGCTTGAAGGCGATTTCATGATTCACTTTCCCATCGATATTTATCAGACGGGGTCCGGCACCAGCACCAATATGAACGCCAATGAGGTGCTTGCCACACTGGCCACCAAGCTGTACGGCGAAACGGTGAGCCCCAACGATCATGTCAATTACGGACAAAGCAGCAACGACATGATTCCTGGCACCATCCATATCAGTGCGGCCGTGCAACTGCACAAGGAACTGCTGCCTGCGCTGACGCATCTGGCCAAGGTGATCCGCAAGAAAGCCAAGGCCGTGGACAAGTATGTCAAAACAGGCAGAACCCACCTGATGGACGCCATGCCGGTCAGAATGAGCCAGACACTGGACGGCTGGGCCGTGCAGGTTGAACAGAATATCCAGACCCTTAAAAACCAACAGCCGCTGCTGCAGACGCTGGCCCAGGGCGGTACGGCCGTGGGTACTGGCATCAATGCCCATCCCAAATTTGCTGCTGAATTTGCACGCCAGATCAGCAGCCTGACAGGCGTGAAGTTTCAGCCTGCCGAAAATTTCTTTGCTCACATCAGTTCGCAGGACATTGCGGTTGCCCTGTCTGGTCAGCTGAAAACCACGGCAGTCACACTCATGAAAATTGCCAATGATCTGCGCTGGATGAATTCCGGTCCGCTGGCCGGCCTGGGTGAAATCGAGCTGGAAGCGCTGCAGCCCGGTTCCTCAATCATGCCAGGCAAGGTCAATCCGGTGATTCCTGAAGCTACCGCCATGGTGGCGGCACAGGTGATCGGTAACGATGCGGCGATTACCATCGGCGGTCAGTCGGGCAATTTCGAACTGAATGTGATGCTGCCCATGATTGCCCACAATCTGCTCAACAGCCTGGAACTGCTGGCCAACGTGTCACGCCTGCTTGCTGATAAGGCCATTGCTTCCTTCAAGGTCAATGAACCGCGTCTGCAGGAAGCGCTGGACAAGAACCCGATTCTGGTCACGGCACTCAACCCCGTTGTGGGCTACTTGAAAGCCGCAGAAATCGCCAAGCAGGCATACAAGGAAAAACGCCCAATTATTGAGGTTGCCGCCGAGAAAACCGATCTGGGCGAAGCTCAGCTGCGCAAGCTGCTGGATCCGAAAAAACTGACAGAAGGCGGGCTGTAGTCATCCGTGCCGCGGCAGGGGTGAATGCATAGCCAGAACGTCATGGAACAGCTCGAATTCTTCGACATCCCCAGCCCCTGCCGGGGAATCTGTGAGATGAACAGTCGTGGCTTTTGCCGCGGCTGTTTGCGCAACCGCGAAGAGCGATTCCAGTGGCAGTCGTTCAGCGACTCGCGCAAGCGCGAAGTATTGCGTTTGTGTAGTCAGCGCCGGCACAAGCTGATACAGGAAATCCTGGCAGCGCGGGCACGCGCCGCACAGGGAACCGAAGCGGACGAGCTTCTGGAAGACATTGAGCCCCGGCTGCCTGGCACCTGAGCGGCCTCTGTCTCGCTGGCATCAGGGCGAATCCATTAAGTTGCCTTGCAGTCAGCCCGACAAAAAATTAATCAGTTATTCAATTATTCAATTATTCAATTAATCAATTAATCAATTAATCAATCGAACCGTTAGGCGACCAGGGGTGTGCGTATTCTGCGTCCCCACAGACCAGCAAAGCAGGCATCGCCTAAGAAATAATCTGTTCCTTTAAGAAATAATCTGTTCCGCGAACGATTCTGCGCTGCAGCCTGGAAACTGATCGATATCCATCCACATGAATTCCCAGATGTGACCATCGGGGTCACTGACGCTGCGACCATACATAAAGCCGTGCTCCTGGGGCTCGCGTACTTCTTTAGCACCCATGGACAGCGCTTTTTCGGTCACTGTATCAACGTCTTCTCTTGATGAGCGGCTAACGCACATCAGTACTTCGCTGGTTTCGTGGGCATTGGCAATGGTCCTGGGGGTAAAGTCGGCAAACCGTTGCCGCTGCAGAAACATCACACTTGCCATTGAACTGAGCTTCATACAGACGTTCTCTTGACCGCTGAATAAGGGATCGAACGAAAAGCCGAGGGCAGAAAAGAATTCACGCGTTCTTTCAACCGATTCGACAGGCAGATTTGCAAACAGCAGGGTCTCTTCTTGACTGGGGGTATTCATGTCTGGCTCCGCAATTGGATAGGTACAGGATGGTTCGTTGGTGACCGGACAAAACCGCCAGCCGGTCTGGAAGGTGACCTCTCATGTGAGGTTGATGTGTTCACTATAAACGAGCAAAATGCACCGTGTAAGTGGATATTACGCCAACGTAACGGGTTGATTGCGACACGAAACCTGAGTATAGTGATTGCACAGTCGTGCATTTATGCGCAGCAACAGCCGCTATCGAATCGGGCCGGATCAATCAAGCAAGGGGAGGCAGTATGAAACAGATCGTTTTTCTTGTTCCTCAGGGCGTCAACCTGGCCGGCCTTGAGCAGGCCAGACTGGGCCTGACCGAAGCCTGCAAGTACCGCAAGCAGCACAATCTGCCTGCCATGTTCGAAGTGTCATTGGCAGGCGCACAGGC
>JBEBTQ010000155.1:0-7635 GCA_040393685.1 Advenella kashmirensis
CTTCGTCCTGATTCCTGGCTGTATCAATGGCATGCAGCGTATTCATGCTTTCTCCTCGATTGCGGCGACGCGCTGCTCGCAGTAATCGGTATCCGAGCAGACGAACTCGCGACTGCCCGTGTCATTGGTAATGATTTCATCCAGAAAGGAATCGGATGACCCGCAAATAGCGCAACAGCGATCCCACTTCTGAACCTCGAATGGGTGGTCATCAAAATCCAGGCTGGAAACACGTGTATAGGGCGGCACGGCGTAAAGACGTTTTTCGCGCCCTGCCCCGAACAGCATCAGCGCAGGACTGCAATGTAATTTGGGATTATCGAATTTGGGGATGGGCGATGGATCCATGACGTAGCGATCATCAACCAGCACGGGATAGGCATAGGCCGTGGAGATATGGCCATAGCGGGCGATATCTTCGTAGAGTTTTACATGCATGACGCCGTAATCATTCAGGGCATGCATGGTCTTTGTTTCGGTTTCCGATGGTTCGATAAAACGCAGGGGTTCGGGTATCGGCACCTGATACACCATGATCTGATCGTTGCGCAGGGGCGTCTCCGGTATCCGATGGCGTGTCTGGATCACCGTGGCCTTTGTGGTTTCCGTGGTTGTATTTACGCCTGCGGTACGCGAGAAGAAGCGCCGTATCGATACGGCGTTGGTGGTATCGTCCGCACCCTGATCGATAACCTTGAGCACATCATTACGGCCAAGTATGGCAGCGGTCAGTTGCATGCCGCCCGTCCCCCAGCCATAGGGCAGCGGCATTTCACGGCCACCGAAAGGCACCTGATAGCCGGGAATGGCCACCGCTTTGAGCAGCGCACGACGGATCATGCGTTTGGTCTGCTCATCCAGATAGGCGAAGTTATAGGGGTCAGACTGATATTGACCGGCTATATTTTGCTCTTCCTGATAAGACTCTGCTTTCAAGGGTTCTGCATTTTTACGATCTGCCGGAGTATTCATGCTCGTTTCTCCACGTCTTGTGTTGCAGACTCTGCCTGCGTTTCACCGTTTTCCTGAATCTGAACCTGAACGTGATCCTGATCACGCTGGCGCATTTTGCGAATCAGCCCCAATTCGGCCTGGAAGTCCACGTAGTGCGGTAATTTCAGATGTGATACAAAGCCGGCCGCTTCCACGTTGTCGCAATGCATCAGGACGAACTCTTCCTGTTGCGCGGGCGAGGTGATCTCCTCGTCGAACTGAGCAGCGCACAGGGCGCGATCCACCAGCGCCATGCCCATGACTTTGCGTTCGTTGTAGCCGAAGGCCAGCCCATATCCCCGGGTAAACTGTGGCGGCTCGGTCCTGGATCCGGTGAACTGGTTGATCATTTCGCACTCGGTGATTTCGATATCTCCTATTGGCACAGCAAAGTCCAGTTCCTCGGGCTCCAGCCAGACTTCGGCGTCGCCAATGCGGATTTCCCCAGCGAAAGGATGGTTGCGCCCGTAACCGCGTTGCGTGGAATAACCCAGCGCCAGCAAAAAGCCTTCGTCTCCGCGAGCAAGAGCCTGCAGACGCTGCATGCGATTGCTGGGAAAGTCCAGCGGTTCGCGCGTGATATCCGGAACATCACGTGCCCCCTCTTTCTCTGCCCGCATCAGGCCTTCCTGTTCCAGCATGCCGAGCACGCGTGGGTAGGCCAGGCTGTTGGTCGCGGCAGTCTCAGTCCCGAACCGTGTAGGCGCGACGCCTTCCTCTTCAAATTTCATACTTGCTTCGCCATTACCCTGGGCGTCAACATCCGAGGCCGCGACTCGACGTTCCTCAGCGCCATCACCATCTGCGACACCTGCACCTCCAGCTTCAACACCCGCGCCCGCGTCATGATGTCCCGCCGTGCCACCCCCGGCATCACGTCCAGCACCACCTCTACCTTCGGCCTCCTCTTCAGCCGCGAGTGCAAAATCCAGCAGTCGATGCGTGTAATCGAATGTCGGTCCGAGCAATTGTCCGCCGGGCAAATCTTTATAAGTTGCGGAAATCCGTCGTTCGATCTGCATCTGCGTGGTTTCCAGCGGCATGCTGGCGCAATAGCGACTCAGCGTGGTCCGATAGGCCCGCAACAGAAATATGGCCTCCTGCAAATCGCCCGCGGCCTGCTTGATGGCCAGAGCCGCCAGTTCTCTGTCATACAGGGAACCTTCGCTCATGACGCGGGCAACGGCCAGCGGCATTTGCTGTTCAATCTGGGCCAGACTCAACGCCGGCACTGACATATCGCCACGGCGCTTCTGATCCAGCAGGCGATGCGTCTGTTCGATGGCGGCTTCCCCGCCCTTGACTGCAACATACATATCGCTCTCCCTATTTCAAGCGCGCAACGGTGCTGCGCGGCAAAGCCATGATCTGCCGCTGGCTGGTCATGAAAAAATCCAGTCCGCGAGGAAATGGCGTCAGTTCGTTGCGCATGTGCCAGAAGGGTTCGTCCAGCAGCGCCGCAATCTCGCGCTCTGTCTCGATACCAGGTCCGCGCAGGACAACCGGCATACCGTCGGTCAACGACGCCAATTGCATGATGACGGTGCAGGACATTTCAGGATCACGATCGGTACCAATGCGAAACCGCGACAGGTACGCCACGTCCTGCGCAGTGATCACTGCCATATCGGCCTGTGCAGGATCTGCCACAATGGGGCAAGCGCAATGGAAGGCCAGGTTGGCACGAACGACAGGTGTATCCAGCGATGGGCTCAGCCAGACCTGGGTATCGTCATCGAACAGGGTGAGGGCCAGGCAAAACGTTGCCGGATGCATGCTATCGAGCGCTTCGGTGAAGTCGATCTGCTCAACCACACCCGGTTCGGACATGACCTTGAGCGCGGCGCGAAAACTCTGCTGGGCATGCAACACCGGATCTGCAAATGCGGGGACAAGAGCGGGGCTATTCATGCGTTTTCTCCTCTGACCAGGGTGAAGAAATCCACTTTTGACGCCGCGATACGGGCTTGTCTGGATTCGCGTTTTTCCTGCTGTTCGTGCGCCAGGGGCGAAATCAGCGATGTCATGAGCGCGCTGTTTTCCTCTCCCTGCAGCAGCGCATCGGCCACAGCGGCAAGCTCTGCGTGCCGCTTGTTTCGCCCCGCCACATAGCTGTATCCGGCGCGACCATCGGGTAGTTGAATGACGCAACGTGTTACGGTCATTTCACCAAGATTGAACGCCTGACCGGTTCCCCCCATGCGTCCGCGCACCATGGCCATGCCAGTTTCCGGCTTGCGGATGCACTGGTATTGCACGCCTTCAAGCTGTGCTTCGTAATGCGCCAGGCGATCGCCCGCGCGGGCGAGAACCTGCATCCAGCGCTGCCGCGCGGTGGGTTCAAAATCGGGTTTCATGTTTGCTCTCCATTCAAAACGACTTGATATTGAAAACGGTCGGCGCGACTGACGGAAAAGGTCAGTTCAACGGGATGGCCGTGCTGATTTCTGGATAATGTTGTTACGGTGAGTACCGGTGCCGATTGCGGGATCAGCAGTCGCGATGCTTCATCGATCGTGGGCAGTCTGGCACCGATCACGCTGGACGCCCGTTGCAGATCACAACCCCGATCTTTCAGGTATTGCCGCATCGAATCACGTTTGTAATCGCTGAGCAGCTGCTCATAGCCAGAGGAAAAAAAGTGCGTCATCACGCTGATGGGTTCATCGTCGATGAAACGCAAGGTGCGGTACTCCAGGACCGTACTGTCGGGCGCCAGCGCCAGTTGCGCGACTTCGTTCTGATTGGCCGGTCGTCGGTAAACTTTCAGCAATTGCGCTCTGGCGGTATGCCCCATCGCGGAAAACTGATCGGTATAGGCACTTTTGGCCTGTACCGGATACAACATGGGCCGGCTCAGCACCTGAGTGCCCTTGCCTTTGATCCGGATAATGTTGCCTTCCTGCACCAGCAGGTCCAGTGCTCGCCTCACTGTATGACGATTGACATCAAAGCGCTGCGCCAGTCTCAATTCACCGGGCAGCAGATCGCCCGGCTTGTACATGGACAGCTCGGCCCGGATGGTCGAGGCCAGCGTCTGGTATATCGGCTCTTCCTGTCTAGACAAGTTCATGGCTTTAAAAAGGCAGCACACTGCCTTTTTCCGTTAAACAAAGTATTTTCTAAGTCGTTGCGAGACCACGTCGATCACGCTGACGCACACAATGATGATCAGCAATATCGCGGCCGTCTGCCCGAAAGCAAAACCGCGTATGGCTTCCCACAACAAGACCCCGATTCCGCCGGCGCCGACCATGCCAACCACCGTGGCAGACCGCACATTCGATTCAAACCGGTACAGGGCGTAAGACACCCACAGGGGCATGACTTGCGGAATCACACCAAAAATCACTTCCTGCAAGGCACTGGCGCCGGTTGCCCGCACCCCTTCTACCGGGCCGGGATCGATGGCTTCCACTGCTTCAGCAAACAGCTTGGCCAGCACGCCCGTGGTACCCAGAAACAAGGCCAGCACGCCGGCAAACGGACCCAGACCCACCGCCACGACAAACAGCATGGCAAATACCATTTCGTTGATTGAACGCAATGCGTCCATCAGACGGCGCACCGGCTGGCAGACCCACCAGGGAACTAGGTTCGACGACGACAAAATACCCAGCGGAATGCCACATATGATGGCCAGCACCGTTCCCCAGACTGCAATCTGTATCGTGACCAGCATTTCGTTCAGATACAGTCGCCATTCGGCAAAATCAGGCGGGAAGAAATCTGCTGCAAAAGTCAGCATATTGCCCGAGTCGGTCCACAGCAGAACCGGATTCATTTCCGCACCCTTCCAGGCCCAGGCAAGAAACAGCAGGAACAGCGCCCAGCCGAGCATCTTCGCCCAGGTCATCCGTGGTGCATCGACAGGCATTCCTGGCGCGGGCACGACGGCGGAGTTTCCAGAAAGTAAGGCAGACATATTGAATTCCAGAGGGTGGCAGCCAGCCGGAAAGCCGCTGCCACGTTACGTCAAACGATTTTTAAGACTTATTGCTTTCCAGCGATTTCATGCGCGTTGAGATTTCGCTCAGTTGCGCATCCAGATTGGCAATCTGCTTCTTGCGGTCTTCATCGCCAAGCTTGCTGTCGCCTGCAATCTGCGAACGTTTCTTGAACAGTTCCAGCTGACGAATCGGCAACAGCTGGTCATCGCTGGAAGGACGGAACTTGCCCCAGGCCAGACCATTAAGCGTCTTCAGTTCTTCCGGCTTGTCGCCATAAGTGTCAAAGAAAGCCTTGATTTTTGTTTTGGCTGCATCCGGCAGGTTCTTGCGCCATACGATCGGATCTGCGGGAATCAAGGGCGACTTCCAGATCACTTTGAGTGCCTTGGCCTTTTCCGGATTGGTCTTCATCAGGCGATCCATTCCCTCAGTATTGAAGGTGGCAACATCGACCTGCTTGTTTGCCACAGACAAGGCGTTGACTTCATGACTGCCGTTGACAGAGCGTTTGAAAATCTTGTTGGCATCAACATTGTTCTCGGCAAAAACGTAATAGCCGGGAACCAGGAAACCTGAGGTGGAATTGGGATCGCCGTTGCCAAAATTCAGGTTTTTGGCATTTTTGAGCATGTCTTCTACGGAATTGATGGGGCTGTCTTTGTTTGCAATCAGCAGGCTCCAGTAGCCAGGCTTGCCATCCATGTCCACGGTCTGGTAAATGACTTCACCGTTGGCCCGATCCACCGCTTCCATGGCCGACTTGTTGCCGTACCAGGCAATATCGACCTTGTCGAATCGCATTCCCTGGATGATGCCGGCATAGTCCGGTGCAAAAAATGCCTTTACCTTATAACCGGTCTGTTTTTCCATATCGGCCAGAAACGGCTCCCACACGGTTTTGAGATTCTGGGACGACTCAGTGGAAATAATGCCGAAATTGAGTTCCTTCAGATCCTGTGCGTGAACGGCGCCCGCCGCCATTCCCAGGGCAAATACCGAAACGCCAATGCGGCGGATAATCGAATTGAACATGAATATTCCTATTGAAATAACGGTATCAGGCAGCTGCCAGTACCAGATGTGCCGGATCGCGAACGACCTGCGTGCTTTTTGACTCCTGTTCGCCGAACAGAAGTGCCGTACCAATTTCCGAGCCATAAAGATCACTCAGAAAATCGTTGGTCAGATGCTGTATCGGACCATCGAAATATTTCTTACCTGCCTTCAGGGCTACCGCATGCCTGCAATACTTCACTGCGTAGTCGACCTGATGCAGCGTCACAATGACCGTTTTGCCATCCTGTTTGTTGATATCAGCCAGCGTTTCCATGACCTTGCGGGCCGATTCCGGATCCAGTGAAGCTATCGGTTCATCGGCCAGAATGATTTCCGCCTCCTGGCATAAGGCACGGGCAATCGCAACGCGCTGTTGCTGCCCACCGGAAAGCGTGGATGCACGACGATGGGCAAACTCAAGCAGACCGACACGCTCCAGCGCGCGCAGGGCTTTTTCTGTTTCTTCCTTGTTGAACAGGCCCAGTGCGCCGCGCAGGCGCGACATGCGTCCCAGGCTGCCCAGCAGAACGTTTTTCAGTACAGATAGTCGTCCCACCAGATTGAACTGCTGAAATATGTAGCCAATATCGGAGCGGATGCGCCGCACATCGCGATTCAGGCTTCCGTCCTTTTGCATTTCCTGACCCAGCATGCGTACAGACCCGCCCGTCTGACGGTCGCATGTGGCCAGACCCGCCAGATGTCGCAGCAATGTCGATTTTCCTGAACCGGACGCACCTATCAGTGCAACCATGGCGCCAACGGGAACGGATAATTCCAGTCCGTGCAGCACCTGCTTGGTACCAAAGGTCTTGTTCAGGCTGGTGACGTGGATGGCTTGTTCCATCATGATTTCCTCTCTTTGACGATGCGTTTTCCCGCTAACGGTATTCCTGGCTGACGCCGGAACACATTGGCGGAATAACGACAGGGTCAAGGGGCACATCCGATTCGGATGCAATCCCTCGCGAACGCCACCATCTTAGGGAAACTTTATGACGGGCAGGTTAAGCAAATCTTGCACGAATGTTACATATGGCTTACCGCCAACGCTCTATTGCTAGACAAGTGATCTTCCGGTCGAAGACTATTGTTATGGGCGCGAATCCGCGTCTTGCGGCTCTGACGCGAAATGTCAGACCGCATTTCCTAGACAAGTCGGATTTCGGGAAAAATGTAACCTGGCGCGCCGTGACTTGCCGCAACACTTTCTTTAGTGATTTATTGCTTGCGACAAGTCACTTCATGGTTCTTGGCGAATCCCACAGTTCGCCGGATAGTGCATCAAGTGAATGAATGACCGTCTTTCAGGGTGCCTCTTTCAAAGGCAGCCAGACACGACGCATATCGGGGTCTTCTTCGTCCTCTTCATTAATAAAGCCCAGAGAGGTCATCAGATGCAGCATGGGCCGGTTGCCGGAAAGCACTACCCCTTCCAGATAAGCCAGCTGATGCTGACGGGCTGCGGCAATCAGGGCGTGCATCAGACTTGTGCCCAGCCCGCGCTTCTGCCATTCGTCGCTGATCACCAGCGCATACTCTGCCCCAACGCCATCGGCATTGCGCAAATAGTGCGCCAGGCCAATAATGATTTCCTGCGGCAGTCCGCGATTGGCCGGATTGGGAACCTGGGTGG
>JBEBTQ010000156.1:0-7585 GCA_040393685.1 Advenella kashmirensis
GAATATTGTAGTAATGAAACGGAAATTAATAAACTGGAAAACGGTAACGATGCTGGTTTTGCTGGCATTGCTGACCGTGATTTTCGTTTCTCTGGGTCGCTGGCAGCTTGATCGTGCGCAGGAGCGCCGAGCCACCGCTGAACGTATCGAAAGCGGAAAGGCCTTGCCGCCGCTGACTATCGATCGCAACCTGCCTGCCTCTGATATTGTGGCATGGCGTCCTGCAACGTTGTCAGGGCACTGGCTCGGCGCATTCAGTGTGCTGGTGAACCGGAACCAGGATGGCCGCCCGGGATACTGGCTTGCTACGCCGATGCTGCTCGATGAGCAACGCCGGGACGCAGTACTGGTGCTTCGGGGATGGTTCCCGCAGGCCATGGACCGATCTGCCATTCCAGATTTTCCCGCCCCCGAAGGACGGCAAATCGTGAACGGTGAAATTGCCTTGCGCGTGCCGCGGCTTTTTGAATTATGGTCCTTTGGCGGCAAGCCTGTTGCACAGTTGCCATCTCAGATTCCGCAAAGCAGTGGTCCGCTGCCACAGGTGCAGAATCTGGATGTGAACGAGTTTGCCAAGGCCAGCGGCCTGCACATGCTGCCATTGGTATTACTGCAGACCGGCGCTTCCGCGGAAGGCCTGGTACGTGACTGGCCGCATCCCTCCGTGGATTCGGATACGAATATCGGCTATGCGATGCAATGGTTCGGCTTTGCCACGATTGCTGCGCTGGCTCTGTTGATCAGCCTGATCAGGCTTGGCCTGAAAAGTAGAAAGGAAACATCGTCGTCATGAATACAACCCGTCCATCGTCGCCCGACACCTTGTCGCGCCCCGGTGCCAAACGTTCCAACATGCCGCTGTACCTGATTATTCTCAGCTGCATTGTGCCGATTCTGGCCGCAGCATTGCTGTATTACGTGCCCTCGCTAAGACCGGAGGGGGCAACCAACTATGGAAATTTTGTACAGCCTCAGCGTCCCATGCCTGATTCAAATGCGCTGCCGCTGACCACGCTGGACGGCAAGCCTTTTGATTTGACGTCCCTGCGGGGCAGATGGCTGCTGATCACTTCAGATGGGGGCGCCTGCCCGGATTCCTGCGCGCGCAAACTGCACTTTACGCGCAATGGTCATGCCAGCCAGGGCAAGAATGTCAACCGCATCCAGCGCGTCTGGTTTGTGACCGACGATCAGCCAATTCCAGAGAAAGTCCTGGATGCCTATAAAGGCACCATCATGCTGCGTGCCGATCCCAAGGCGCTGAGCCAGTTCCTGCTGGATGAACCAGACAGAAACGGGGAAACGGCCGAACTGGAGCAGAAAATGGATGCCTATTTGTGGATTGTGGATCCTAACGGCAATCTCATCATGCACTATCCGGGTAACGAATCTGATCCGGTGCGTTTCCGCGACGATATTGCCAAGCTGCTGCATGCGTCGTCAATTGGCTGATGTGAAATGAATACGGCAACCGAGAAAATACGCGCACGCTATCGCCGGCTGGTGTTTCTGACCTGGTTCTTTACCCTGGACCTGATCATGTTCGGGGCTTTTGTGCGTCTGACCGACTCCGGACTTGGCTGTCCGGACTGGCCCGGCTGTTACGGCAAGGCCAGCCCATTGGGCGCGCGCGAGCATATTGCAAATGCAATGGAGCAGCAGCCCTTCGGTCCGGTTTCGACTTCCAAGGCCTGGATTGAAATGATCCACCGCTACTGGGGCAGTCTGCTGGGGCTCATGATTATTGCAATCGTGTTTATGGCCTGGCGCTATCGTCGCGAACTCGGAAGATCACCCAAACTGGCTACCATGACGCTGATTGCGGTCTGTCTGCAGGGCGCCTTTGGTGCCTGGACGGTGACCCACAAGCTGATGCCACTGGTTGTTACCACCCACCTGGTACTGGGAATGCTGCTGCTGGCCATGATGACGTGGCTGGCCGCCCGCGAAAAACCGCATGTGGGCATTGCTGCCCGTGCGCGTCGGTGGCGATCGTGGATGGCGGCAGGCTTTGTGATCCTGATCATTCAGCTTTTCCTGGGAGGCTGGGTCAGCACCAATTATGCTGCGCTGGCCTGCATGGATTTTCCGACCTGTCACGGTGCCTGGGTCCCCGAAATGGATTATCAGGGCGGATTTTCACTGGTTCGCGCGCTGGGTGAACTGCCAACAGGGGAAATCATTTCTCAGGAGGCGCTGACCGCGATACACTGGACACATCGCAATTTTGCCTTCTTTGTTTTCATATTCCTGTTTGCACTGGGGCTTGTTGCGCGACGTGAGCCAGGTCTGAAAGGGCCTGCCCATTTGCTGATGGGGCTGCTGCTTGTTCAGGTGCTTACCGGACTGACAACCATTTTCTTTCAATGGCCGCTGCTGATAGCGGTTCTGCATACCGGTGGTGCTGCCGGGCTGACCATAGCCTGCGTAACGCTGCTGGTGCGCATGTCCCGCGGGGGCAAGGGGTCTTTTCTGCCATTATGACAACTGCTATTCATTCTGAAACCAGTCTGCTGCGGCAGTATCTGGTTCTGACCAAACCACGCGTCACTCAGCTGGCCGTTTTTTGCGCAGTGATCGGCATGTTTCTGGCGTCTCCGGGCGTGCCTCCTTTGCAGACGCTGATTGCGGCCACGCTGGGTATCTGGCTGCTGGCAGCCGCGGCGTTTGCAATCAATTGCCTTATCGAATTTGAAATTGATGCGCGCATGCTGCGCACGGCGCGCCGACCCACAGCAAAAGGCACCATTACGCCCCTGCAGGTTGTGGTCCTGTCCGGCGTGGTGGGAGGCGTTGGCATGCTGGTGCTTTACCATCTGGTCAATCCGCTGACTATGTGGCTGACGTTTGCCACGTTTATTGGCTATGCCCTGATCTACACCATTATTCTGAAGCCGCGCACGCCGCAGAATATCGTGATTGGCGGCCTTTCGGGTGCCATGCCGCCTGCGCTGGGGTGGGCTGCTGTGGCCAATGCTGTGCCTGCCGAAGCCTGGCTGCTGGTGCTGATCATTTTTGTCTGGACTCCTCCTCATTTCTGGGCGCTCGCACTGTATCGCGAACATGATTATCGCAACGCAGGATTGCCGATGCTGCCTGTGACCCATGGCAAGGATTTCACACGACTGCATATTCTGCTCTATTCCTTTATGCTGCTTGTCATAACCATCCTGCCATTTGTGATACGGATGAGCGGCTATATGTACCTGGCCAGTGCGCTGATCCTGGGTGGAATATTCATTGCCTATGCCTGGAAACTGTATCAGCAGTACAGCGATGCGCTTGCACGTAAAACGTTCCGTTATTCGATTGTTTACCTGTCACTGCTCTTTCTGGCCCTGCTGGTGGATCACTGGATTCTGATGTCAGGCATCGCCGGCTGACTTGCGACGATCCGGTAAAATACGATTTTTCCCCCGAGCCCTGCCTGGCGCACGGGGTACATTCCCGGGCGAGTTGTCGTGCCGGGATTCAGTTTGTGGAGTCAATCATGAAGTCTAGTCTGCCTCTGAAATTCATGGCAAAAACCGTATTGGCGGTATCCGTGGCCACTGCCCTGGTTGCTTGCGATAACAATGCGTCAAAACAGGTCAATGCGGCGAGTCCGGCCGATGCCGGCTCCGTGTCCTCACAGGGCAGTCAGTCCACGGTGAGTGGGAACGTGGCAGATTTCAAAGGCACAGATATTACCGGGACGGGGTTCGGCAAGGATGTGCAACTGGTGGATCAGGATGGCAAAAGCGTGACTTTGCTGGATGCCTATCGCGACAAGGTCATGGTGGTTTTTTTTGGCTTTACGCAGTGCCCCGATGTTTGCCCGACCACGATGGCAGAACTTGCCCAGGTGCGGGAGAAACTGACGCCAGAACAGCGTGATCGCGTACAGGTCATCATGATCAGCATCGATCCGGAGCGGGACACCCCCGCCGTGATGAAGCAGTATGTGAGCGCGTTTGATCCGTCTTTCGTAGGCCTCACGGGTACAGACGAACAGATTGCCAAAGTCGCGTCCTCTTTCAAGGCGTTTTACAAGAAGGTCGAGCAGGGCAACAGCTACACCATGGAACACAGTTCTGGCCTGTATGTGCTGGATACCAAAGGCGAGTCACGTCTGCTCTTCAAGCCGAATACGCCACCGGAAGACATCGCGTCTGATATTCAGAAGCTCCTGTAAAAAACATAGCGACAAAAGACGGTATCAAGGGTCGGGCATCATGAGCTGAGCCTCAAACGATCCGCCCCTTAATGAAAAAGCCCCTCAATGAACTGATCGTCGAATGAACTGAGCTCACAATGACACAATGAGCCGGATTTCATTGGACTGGTCGTCAAATGCATAGACCCCCAACGTTGGATATCAATCCAATTTGGGGGTCTTTTTTTGCACCTGTGTTTAATCGCAGCTTTACGCCTGTGTTTTATCTCAGCTTTGCGCAGGTGGCGTTATACCGCTATCGGGCGCGCGTGGCGTCTTGGGAGCCTCGGCTGCTTCGGACGCACTCGTTGTTTCAGGTGTGTCGGATGGTTCGGGGGCTTTTGTCGCGTCCGTTGCTACGGTTGTTTCGGATGCCTCGGGATTGGCAGACGATTCAGGTGCTTTGGGCGTTTCAGGCTCTGTGGATGAATCGGCCAGTTCGTCTGCTTCGGAGAGGGTGGACACGTCCGAAGTGCCAGAGGTTTCGGTGGTTGCAGGCACTTCTGACGTGTCAGATGCTTCAGCTGTGCGCGCATCCGCAGCCTTGGCGCGCGCGATCGCTTTCGATGCTTCTGAGGTATCGGATACCTCATTCGCCTCGGGTGCCGGTGGGCCTTCCAGCTTTACGGGGCCCTGAGGCTCTTCTTCAGCGCGTCCGGAAATACCGCCAGGGGCGGCGGCGGTTTCACTAGCAGAATCGTCGTTCTCGTCCGCTGCATCGCGTGCTTTGGCGGCATACAGTTCCCATACTTCCAGTGCACGCAGACGCTGTTTGACCACCAGATCAATTTTTTCCTTGATCTCGGGGAATTTTTTCATCAGCTCATCAAATTCCCTCGCCTGCAGGAACAGCAGCTTGGAATAGCCCATGGAGCGGACACTTTGCGTCAGTGACTTGTCTGTCAGCATGCTGAGCTCGCCCAGCATTTCTCCGGAACCCAGTTCCACACGGGAGGAATCGGGCAGGGTGATGGTGACCGCGCCCGAGGCCACGAAGAACATGACCTTGTGGCCGTATCTGTCGGTCTGCGGCACTGCCTGATTGGGAAGCATCAGGCGGGGTCTGAGCAGCTTGCTGAGCTGAGTTAGTGTCCGGTCGCCCATATCCTGAAAGAGAGGCACGCGTTTGACCAGTTCTTTGGCACTGAGCGAAACGTCCAGGCTGGGGTGCCGGAATAATGGTTCCCAGCGGGTATTCACCTGTGCAATCAGGTTGTTGTACACCTCTTTTGTGATCAGGGACTGCTCCAGCATTTCGTTGTAGCGCGTCACTTCCAGCGAGCGCGCGATCCGTGCCAGGTAGTCTTCCTGGGTCCAGTGTGCATATACCGGATAGGTCAGGTTCAGCGCACTCAGCGCATTGACGATGGTGTGCAGGCGCGCCACCAGAATGCGTTCGGCTTTGCCGGCAATTTCCTCTCCCAGCAGTGGCATCAGATCTTCGCGACAAAAGCGGATCAGCTGACCAACCACAGAATGCTTGCTGATCAGTTTGATGATCCGTTGAGACAATTCATGCGCCAGCCAGGGGCTGAAGTTGAAGTTGGTCTGCAGGCGCAGTGCCACCTTGAACGAAGGCGTATAACGAATGTCATTACGCAGCGCGCGGGCATAGGCTCTGGCGCCCCCTGCACGGGCGGCATCGCCGAGGTTTTCGGCATTGGACAGCAGCGTCTGGGCGGCCTGCCAGGGGATCAGTTGTTTTTTGAGTGAATCAAAAAACAGTTCTTCTTCTCGATTGGAAATGATGGCCAGTGCGACAGAAAGGCGATCCGCCTTGCTCATGTATTCTGTCTCATCCTTCTGGATGGCTGCCATCCCTTTGTCGAAAATATCATCTACCTGCTGCTTGGCGGTGGATTCCACTTTCAGGGTTGCTGCCAGTTCATCGGTCTGTTCCTTCACGTCGTCCAGGGCGATGACCAGCGCCTGGTTACGCAGACCCAGCTCAACCGGGCTCAACTGATCCAGTTTCAGTTTGGAAATCAGGGGACGCAGCGTGACGCCGTTGATCAGCAGCGTCGCCAGCACATAGCAGGTGGTGGCTGCCGCCACAAAATGGCGCACATCTTCGGGGATGGAATTCTGTTCGGTCACGGCCAGCGCCAGTGCCAGGGAAATCGCACCGCGCAGGCCGCCCCAGCACATCACGGCACGGAACGGCCGGCTCACATAGGTCGACATTTTCAGCATTGTCAGCAGCGGAATGACCCCAAAGACCACGACCGCGCGGGCAACCAGTGTTGTGAAAAACAGCAGAACAACCAACAGAATCTGCTTGAAATCCAGGTCCACGACAAGGCGCGGAATCAGCATGGCTGCAAGAATGAAAATCAGGGAGTTGGCCCAGAAACCGAATTGCTCCCAGGCATGACCCAGTTGCTCGAAGGTGGAAGGGGACATGCGAGTGCGGCCGGCAGAGCCCACCACCAGCCCCGCGACCACGGTAGCGACCACGCCCGAGACATGGAAATAGTGCTCGGAAATAAAGAACGTCAGATAGGCTGTACAAATGGTCAGACTGATTTCTGCCGTTGGCCAGCCGCGCATGTAATGGAAAAGCCGACAGGTAATCTGTCCGAAAATAAAACCGATGGCGCCACCGATCAGGAAACTGTACAGGAAATGGCTGGCAATGCTTTCGATGCTCAGGGGCGCTTCACGAGTGATAACGGAAATGAAAACGGTGTACAGCGCGATGGCAGCGGCATCGTTCAGCAGTGATTCGCCTTCGACCAGTGTGGTCAGGCGTTTGGGTGCACCCACTTCCCGGAAAATACCCACAACAGCGACGGGATCGGTGGTTGCGACGATGGCACCCAACAGCAGGCAGACCGCCAGACTGTAGCCCGAGAACTCAGCAAGAATAAACCCCACGCTGACCGTACATACCAGCACAGCCACAATGGCCATGGTCAAAATGGGACTTATGTCCACCATGATCCGTCTTACGTTCATGGCCATGGAGGTTTCAAACAGCAGAATCGGCAGGAAAACGATCAGGAAGGTCTGGGAGGAAATGGAAAATCCATGCAGGGCATGTAGAAAATCGCCCACAAAGGGCATATGTACACCGTTGGCCTGAACCAGCAAACCCAATGCGCCGCCCAGGATGGCGAGCATGACAGTGTGTGGCAGACCGAGTCGGCTTGCAAGGGATGGCATAAAGCACGCAATTGTCAGCAGGCCTGCCAGTGCGAATACAAAGTATTGAATTTCCATGCTAATGCGAATTTTTTACAGCGGAAATTAACTATACATGTATCTGTTTTTTCCGGGTTGCTGTTGCCGTTTCGACAAAAAAAAAGGTGCTTCGCATTGGCGAAGCACCATTAACATCCGTTTCAAAGGGGAGGGGAAAGAGGAGAAGCAGAAACGGACGGATTCGAG
>JBEBTQ010000157.1:0-7581 GCA_040393685.1 Advenella kashmirensis
CACGGTTTCATCACAAATCATCAAAACGTTAGAAGAGCGCGGCTGGATAGACGTGTTAGGACATCGTGATGCCCCAGGGCGTCCTGCGTTGTTGGGCACGACAAAACAGTTCCTCGATGATCTTGGCCTGAAGGCATTGGATGACCTGCCTGTCCTGGAAAGTGGTGAGGCTGGCATGCCTGATTTGTCAGGGCTGGATGTGGATATCACAGCATTGGCACAAACTTCGCCAGAGCAGCTAGAATCAAACGAGGCGTCGACAGATGTTCCGGCGGATGCCGATGGTTCAGCAGACGAGCCTGCGACTGCGGATGATTCCGTAACTGCAGAGGATTCTGAAACTGCAGCAGAATCTGAGGCAGTAGAGGATTCTGCAACAGCAGACGAATCTTCAATAGTTGAGGATTCTGAAGCTGCGGAAGATTCTGAAACGGTAGGAGATTCTGAAACTGAACAGGTTTCTTCAGCGGCAGAAGATCACGCTGATACGGTTCCTGGTGATAATGAAGCTGATATAGCAGATTCTGACACTGTCATTGCAGAGTCAGCTTCGATAGAACAGGATCAGGATGCGCCTGAAAGTTCAGATGAACCTGAAATGGAAGCTGAATCTGTTGTCCAGGATGACGCCTCAGATAGCGATGCTGTAGATACAGTGGCTGAGCCTGATGATAGCGTTGTCGACGACGAAGACGAAAGCGAGCCTCAGGAGGCATTGTCCGAAGATGTCGCGGCTGATGTGGTGGCTGATAACGAAGCCGAGGAAGAATTGGCAGAGTCGATTGAAGACTCGGTGCCGCAAAATGAATATCCAGATGATCAAAACGTTGTTCCTGCCGATGAAGCTTCATCGGAGCGGGAGGCGAGTGATAATCAAAACGACGATTTAAAGAATAAAACATAGTTTTTTGGAGTTACCAACATAATGAATAGTTCGGATCACGTTGATACGGAAAACAATTCAAATGAAATGCGTTCAAACCGTTCAAACGATTACGACAATGATTCTGTCACCAGAGTAATTACGATTCAGGGCGCCGATGAGACGACGGCAGCCCCGGATGGTGAAGGCCGTCAGAAAGGCAAGGGTCGCAAGCTGCGTACGCCGTTTCGACGCCGCCGCGCAGATGCGGTTACAGATAAAGTGGTTCAGGCAGTTCAGGCAGAGGTGCCGGTCGAAATCGAAGCGGCTGAAGACGTATCTGCAAAAAAAGGACCTGCGCGTCCACGCCGTACACAGAATCGTGCGCCGAATGCGCGCACGGTGGGTAGCAAAGCCCGTACGCCCCGTAAGCGTAATGTGCAGAATGAACAAGCGAGTCCATTTACTGCGGCTCAGGACGAGCAGGACGCAGATCAGGCACTGGCCTATCTTGACGGCACTGCAAGACTCGAGCAGAAGCTCAACAAAATACTGAATAGTGACGCGATCAATCCCAAGCTGCACAAGGTTCTGGCGGATGCGGGAGTGGGTTCGCGCCGCGATATGGAAGAACTGATTATTGCCGGACGAGTATCCGTGAACGGTGAGCCCGCTCACATAGGTCAGCGCGTCGGTCCGCAGGATCAGGTTCGTGTGAACGGCCAGCTTGTAAACCGGCCGAACGCCAAGCGGCCGCCGCGCGTCATTCTTTATCACAAACCGGCAGGCGAAATCGTCAGCCATGATGATCCCGAAGGCCGCGCTTCCGTCTTTTCCCGTCTGCCCAAAATGCGGACAGGAAAATGGGTGTCTGTGGGACGGCTGGATCTGAATACTGAAGGTCTGCTGATTTTCACGACATCAGGCGATCTGGCTCATCGGTTTATGCATCCGCGTTTTGGTAACGAACGTGAATATGCCGTCCGCGTTCTGGGTGAGATGACTGAAGCCCAGCGCGAGAGTCTGGTTAACGGTATTGTGCTGGATGATGGCGCTGCTTCGTTTACCAGCATGGAATTCATTGGTGGCGAAGGCAGCAATCGCTGGTACCGGGTAACGCTGCAGGAAGGGCGTAACCGGGAGGTTCGTCGCATGTTCGAAGCCGTGGGCGTTACGGTGAGCCGCCTGATTCGTACCCGTTTCGGTGATGTTGTCCTGCCTCGCAATCTGAAGCGTGGGCGTTGGGAAGAGGTCGATCCTGCGCTGGTTTCGGCTTTGATGATTCAAACCGGTCTGGTAAAAGAGGAGGACGGCGCAGATAGTCGTCGGCCACGACAGCCGATTTCTCACGACAATGCAATGCCTCCGGGATTTGAGGTTCCTGTCAAGCACCGCGCTCATGCCAATGGCAACAGAAGCCCGGCTCGCAATGGTAATGGCCATGGAAATGGTAATGGTCGATCCGGCAATTCGACTCGCACGGTGGCACCGCGCAACGGACGCGCTGGTACCGGACTTTACAATGGTCGCCGTCAAACTGCGCAATCAGGTCAATCAGCCAATCCGGAAGCGCGCGGCGACACGCGCAATGGTAGCCGTTCTGCCAATAAATCCGATCAGCCGCGGAATGGGAAAAACGGGCCACGTACCGGCAACGGCAGTCGCGCCAACAGCCGTCGCGTTTCATCACGCAATCGCGATGAATGGCAACCTAGCGGGCCGGCAGCGCACGAGTCCCAGCTGGGATTCATTGGTCGCAATCGCAACGGTCGCTGATCATTCTCAGACGCCCCGGGGCGGCCAGCACGCCTGTCAGAACAGGCGGGTGCGCCGATGGGGCGATCGGCCAGCGTCCAGGCTGTCGTAAATTGGGGACGCCGCGCGAAAATTGGTAAAGTATTGATTAATCTGTTATAATTTCTGATTAACTAATTGCCTGGCAGTGGGCGCAAGTGCAATAACGGTGTAATGCATCTATGTCATAGATATGCATTCATATATTCAACCATATATGTATTTCCGAAAAACGTACCTCGCACGCTACCAGAAACAGCTGTTTATCCCGGGTGTCTTCGGCAACCAACCTGCATAGGGCGGGCCGAATTGGAAACCCGGATAATAGTGCCAAAACTGGCTGCATCTGCAAATTGTTGCATCTGCGGTTTTTTTTCGCTTACGGCTGAAATCAACAATGGGCTGGAAAGGGCCCATTTTTTATTGTATGACTGACTTATACACGTTAACCGAACAGGCTATCGCCGGACTGGGTGTTGAACTCGTGGATGTTGAACGGGCAGCCCTGGGGCTTTTGCGCGTCACCATAGACCGCGAAGGTGGCGTTACCATCGAAGACTGCGAACAGGTGTCGCGACAGCTGTCACGCGTATTTGAGGTGGAAAACGTCGAATACAAGCGACTCGAGGTGGGTTCCCCCGGCGTTGATCGCCCATTGCGTTCACGTCAGGATTTTGAGCGCTTCGCCGCGCAAGAGGCCCGTGTAGAAGTAAAATTGCGCGAGCCACGGGATAACCGCAAGGTTTTTACCGGTACGCTGCGGCGCAAAGATAGTACAGATGATACGTCGGCAGACATGTTCTGTCTGGAATTTGACATTAAAAAGAACGAGTCACAGATCATAGAGTTCGCTTTCGAGGATATCGAAAAGGCCAAACTGGATCCGGTTCTTGATTTCAAGGGTAAAAAGCGATGAGTCGCGAAATTCTTCTGCTTGTAGATGCACTGGCACGCGAAAAAAACGTATCGCGTGACGTTGTATTTGGTGCGCTCGAAAACGCACTGTCCTCTGCCATGAAAAAACGCTTCAAGGACGACGCCGACATTCGAGTTGTTATTGATCGCGCCAATGGCTCACATGAAGGCTATCGCCGCTGGCTCGTCGTTCCTGATGACGCCGGTTTGCAGGAGCCTGATCGTCAGGAACTGGTGTCTGAAGCCCAGGAAATTCAGCCGGGCATTCAGGTTGGCGAATATCTGGAAGAGCCGCTGGAGCCAGTGGAATTCGGTCGTATTGGCGCACAGGCTGCCAAACAGGCCATCATTCAGAAGATTCGTGATGCAGAAAGAGAGCAGGTGCTCAATGACTTCCTGGATCGCGGTGAAACCATTATTTCGGGCACCATCAAACGCCTGGATAAAGGGGACGCCATTATCGAAACGGGCAAGATCGAAGCACGTCTGCCACGCTCCGAGATGATCCCTAAAGAGAATCTGCGAGTCGGTGATCGGGTTCGCGCCTGGGTTGCCAAAGTGGACCGTACGGCCAGAGGCCAGCAGGTTCTGCTGTCACGCACTGCGCCTGAATTCATTCGTGAACTGTTTGAAAACGAAGTTCCCGAAATCGAGCAGGGTTTGCTGGAAATCAAGGCGGCCGCCCGTGACCCCGGACTTCGCGCTAAAATTGCAGTTGTTGCCTACGACAAACGTATCGATCCTATTGGTACCTGCGTTGGCATGCGCGGCTCTCGCGTAACTGCCGTTCGTAACGAACTTGGTGGTGAGCAGGTCGATATCGTGCTGTGGGCCGACGAGCCTGCCGAATTTGTTATCGGTGCCCTCGCACCTGCAGCAGTGGAATCCATTGTTGTAGACGAAGACAAGCACGCCATGGATGTCGTCGTCGACGCCGAGAATCTGCCCAAGGCAATTGGCTCTCGCGGCCAGAACGTGCGTCTGGCCTCTGATCTGACTGGCTGGCAAATCAACATCATGACGCCTGAAGAAAACCAGAACCGTCAGGAAGAAGAGCGCACCGGTCAGCGCACAATGTTCATGGAAAAACTGGATGTCGACGAAGAGGTAGCCAACATTCTTATCGATGAAGGCTTTACCGGTCTGGAAGAGGTCGCGTACGTTCCCATCCAGGAATTGCTGGAAATTGATGGCTTCGACGAAGAAACCGTCAACGAATTGCGCAATCGCGCACGTACTGCACTGCTCACCGAAGCCATTGCCCAGGAAGAGCGTGTTGAAACAGCGCAGGATTTGCTTGATCTTGAAGGGATGACCCCGGAACTTGTTGCCCAGCTGGGTGACGCCGGTGTGGCCACGCTTGATGATCTGGCCGAGCTTGCGACCGATGAACTGGCTGAAATCACCGGTATGACAGATGAACAGGCCAGCGAAACAATCATGCGCGCTCGCGCGCACTGGTTTGATGACGAAGAAAAGTAATAGCAGGGCAATAGTGGGAACGGTGTGTCATGGCAAGGCGGGCGCTGCGCTCATGACACCATCGCCGCTGAAGTATTTGTCGATCAGCCCTGAAAAACGAAGTTCACGCTTTGGTCAGTGGTCATCCGCCAGTTAATGAAACGTTGTAAGGGAAGAGAGAACTTAATGCCCAGTAATACCGTAAACCAGTTTGCCGTCGAACTCAAAATGCCAGCGAATTTGTTGCTAGAGCAGCTTCGCTCGGCTGGCGTGAATCTGAAATCGGTGGAAGATGTCGTCACTGAGAGCGACAAAGCGAAACTCCTGGATGCATTGCGTCGCGCGCATGGTGCAAAAGATGGAAAAAAAATCACCGTGACCCGTCGCGAAACATCGGAAATCCGCCAGGCGGATGGCTCCGGTCGTTCACGCACCATTCAGGTAGAAGTGCGCAAGAAACGTGTATTCGTCAAACGTGATGTCAACGAAGGCAAGCCCGAGGCACCAGCCGCTGCGGCTTCAGCTGAGACACCGGCAACGCCGGCTGATACCAGCGCGGCCATCGCACAGGCCGTTGCCGAACACAATCTGACGACTGCAGATGTGGCAGGTAAAGCAGATGTCGCTGCTCAGGATCAGTCTGGCCAGACCTCAAGTGCCGCGCCGGTTGAAAGTGCAGCCAAACAGGCAGACGAAGCCCCGGTAGAGAAGGCTGCGGCAGAAACAGCCGAGCCCGCTACACCTGAAAAAGCAGAATCTGCAAAAGAAGATCAGGCACAAACGGAAAAAGCCGATCAGCAGAAAAATGCTGATGTACAGGCAACAACGGAACAGGATTCCGCAGCTGCAGGTAAAACCGAAGACACCACAAAGGATGCTGTCGTACAGGCAGCAGAAACAACGGCGTCTGCAGCGTCTGCACAGAAACCAAGTGTGCCAGCTCAGGCAGAGGCGCGTCCCACACAGGCCAGCGAATCCCGTTCTTCCGGCAATGGCGAAGAAACCAGGGCCAATGCCGGTCGCGGTCAGCCCGCCGCACGTCAGCCTTCTGCCTCGCGTACACCAGTGCGCAAGTCTGCTGATGCGCGCACCGAGGCCTCTGATGCTCGCCGCGACGAAGCCCGTCGCCAGGCTGAAGCCGAGGCCGCAGCCCTGCGCGATATGTTGAACAAACCGCGCAAGGTACTGCGCGCTACGCCCACTGCCGAAGGGGCAGACGCCAGCAAAAAAGCCGGCAAGAAAGATGTCAAAACCATGCCTGCGGGTCCCCGCAAGGCTGGTGAATCCGATGGAAAATGGTCGGACGATCAAAGTCGTGGCAAGAAATCTGTCGCTGAGAAACGCTCCGGTCCTGCAGCGCAGGAAGACGGCTGGCGTTCGTCAGGTGGTCGCGGTGGCTCCCGTGGTCGCAACAAGAATCAGCATGCACAGGTCAAGCAACAGGCCGCGCCAGAGTTCATTGCACGCGAAGTGCATGTGCCCGAGACCATTACTGTTGCCGATCTGGCACACAAGATGTCCGTGAAGGCAGCCGAGGTGATCAAAGAGCTCATGAAAATGGGACAGATGGTTACCATCAACCAGGTGCTGGATCAGGAAACTGCCATGATCGTGGTAGAAGAACTTGGTCACAACGCGATTGCCGCCAAGCTTGATGATCCCGAAGCCTTCCTGGATATGGGTGATGCTGGCGCCGACGCAGAACTGCACCCACGTGCACCGGTAGTGACTGTCATGGGTCACGTTGACCACGGTAAAACCTCACTGCTCGATTACATCCGACGCGCCAAAGTGGCTTCCGGCGAAGCAGGGGGCATTACCCAGCACATTGGTGCCTACCATGTGCAGACCGAAGGCGGTATGGTTACCTTCCTGGATACACCGGGACACGAGGCGTTTACCGCCATGCGTGCACGCGGTGCCAAGGCGACCGACATTGTCATTCTGGTTGTTGCAGCCGATGACGGCGTCATGCCACAGACCAAAGAGGCGATTCACCATGCCAAAGCGGCAGGCGTCCCCATGGTTGTTGCTGTCAACAAGATTGATAAACCCGAAGCCAATCCGGAGCGGGTCAAGCAGGAACTGGTATCTGAAGAAGTGGTTCCTGAAGAATACGGTGGCGACGTTCCTTTCGTTCCTGTTTCTGCAAAGACAGGGAAAGGTATCGACGATCTGCTGGAAAACGTTTTGCTGCAGGCCGAGATTCTTGAACTGAAAGCACCGATTGATGCTCCGGCAAAAGGTATCGTGATTGAAGCGCGCCTCGACAAAGGTCGCGGTCCGGTCGCAACAATTCTGGTCCAGAGCGGCACGCTCAATCGCGGTGATGCATTGCTGGCCGGCGCAAGCTTTGGTCGTGTGCGCGCCATGTTGGACGAAAACGGCAAGCCTATCAACAAGGCCGGTCCGGCCATTCCTGTAGAAATCCAGGGTCTGACCGAAGTGCCACAGGCTGGTGATGAAGTGCTTGTTCTTGCCGATGAACGCAAGGCACGTGAAATCGCGCTGTTCCGTCAGGGCAAGTTCCGCGACGTCAAGCTGGCCCG
>JBEBTQ010000158.1:0-7557 GCA_040393685.1 Advenella kashmirensis
CGAAAACCCCAACCGGCTGCAGCATTATTATCAATATCAGGTGGTGCTCAAACCCGCACCGCCGGATATTCTGGATCTGTATATCGGCTCACTCGAAGCACTGGGCATCAATCCCAAGGAACACGATATCCGTTTTGTCGAAGATGACTGGGAAAACCCCACACTCGGCGCATGGGGTCTGGGCTGGGAAGTCTGGCTCAACGGCATGGAAGTGACCCAGTTCACCTATTTCCAGCAGGTGGGCGGCCTCGATTGCCCCTCTACCCTGGGTGAAATTACCTACGGTCTGGAACGCCTGGCCATGTATCTGCAGAACGTTGAAAGCGTTTACGATCTGGTCTGGACGGCCCGTCCGAATGGCGAAAAGATTCTGTATCGCGATGTGTTCCACCAGAACGAGGTTGAACAGTCCACCTATAACTTTGAATACGCTAACACCGATATGCTGTTTGCGCATTTCAACGACTATGAAAAGGAAGCCGCCAGGCTGGTTGAGATTCCCCTGGCCCTGCCCGCCTATGAATCGGTGCTCAAGGCTGCGCATACCTTCAATATGCTGGATGCGCGCGGCGCCATCAGTGTGACCGAGCGCGCAGCCTACATTGGCCGTATCCGCAATCTGTCGCGCAAGGTCGCCCAGGCTTACTATGACTCACGCGAGCAGCTTGGCTTTCCCATGCTCAAGAATAACAAGGCAGTATCATGAATTCGCCCTTACTTGTTGAACTGTTTACCGAAGAATTACCTCCGCGTGCCCTCAAAAAACTGGGGCAGGCGTTTGCCGACAGCCTGACGCAGGGTCTGGCAAAGCAGCACCTGCTGGCCAGGGAAAGCGTTACCCTCAATTTCGCCACACCGCGTCGTCTGGCCGCACACTTGAGTGACGTTCTGGATGTCGCGCCTGATCAGCCGTTTACCGAAAAACTCATGCCGGTCAAAGTGGGGCTGGACGCCAATGGCGAGGCCACCCCTGCCCTGCAGAAAAAGCTGGCCGCAAAAAACCTGACACATCTGACCCCCGCCGACCTGGTTCGCGAGTCCGATGGCAAACAGGAGTATCTGGTGGCAAAGGGCACGGCAGCCGGCGCCCGTTTAAAGGATGTGCTGCAGGCGGTGGTGGAATCGGCCCTGGCTGATCTGCCCATCCCCAAAGTCATGCGCTACCAGCTGGCCGACGGAGAAACCAGCGTTCGCTTTGTACGCCCTGTCCACGGTCTGGTGGTACTGCACGGCAGCGATGTGCTGCCCGTGAAAATCCTGGGCATCGACGCGGGCAACCAGACTCGCGGCCATCGCTTCCTGAGCGAAGGTAACATCACCGTTACTCACCCGGACCAGTACGCGAAAACGCTGGAAGCGCAAGGCCGCGTCATTGCGTCTTTTGACGAACGGCGCGATGCCATTCGCAGGCAGCTGGATGATTCTGCGGCAAAACTGGGTGCGTCCCTGGGTGATGAAGCGGATGTGACACCACTGCTGGATGAAGTCACTGCACTGGTGGAACACCCCACCATTTATGTCGGCCAGTTTGACGAAAAATTCCTGGCCGTGCCGCAGGAATGCCTGATTCTGACTATGCGTCTGAACCAGAAATATTTCCCGCTGTTTGACCCCGGCACCGGCAAACTGACACATCAGTTCCTGATCGTCAGCAATATGCAGGTTGATGATCCGCATCATATTATCGAGGGCAACGAGCGCGTGATCCGTCCGCGCCTGGCCGATGCCGAGTTCTTTTTTGAAACCGACAGAAAGTCGCCACTGGCGTCGCGCGTGGCCCAGCTCGGCAATATTGTTTACCACAACAAGCTGGGTTCCCAGCACGACCGCGTGGAACGTCTGCGCCGCATCAGCGTGTTCCTGGCTCAGGCTCTGAATGCCGATGAATCACGTGCCGACCGTGCCGCGCAGCTGGCCAAGGCCGATCTCAGTTCCAATATGGTCGGCGAGTTTCCGGAATTGCAGGGCATCATGGGTGCGTATTACGCACAAGCCGACGGCGAACCCGAAGACGTGGTCAAGGCACTTGCGGGTCAATACCGCACCCGCTTTGATACGCCCGTGACAGACGATACCCTGGTCAGCGCCGTACTCTTTATCGCTGAACGCGTAGAAACGCTGGTCGGCATCTGGGGCATCGGCCTGCAGCCTTCGGGTGAACGGGATCCTTTCGGTCTGCGACGTGCCGCACTTGGTATCATCAGTGCCGTGGAGCAACTGGCTGCCGGCGGCTATCTGAGCCCTGAGTCTTCAGGCAAACCGGCGTTTGACCTTCAGGCCGTTCTGGCCTTTGCAGTCAGCACTTTCCCTCAGGACCTCCTGGACAAAGCAACGGCAGATGAAGTTCTGGCCTACGTTTACGAACGCTATCGTAATCAGCTTAGCGGTGATTACGCCAAATCGGTGGTTGACGCCGTGATTGCCCTGCAGCCTCCTCTGCAGGAAATGAGTGCGCGTATCCAGGCCGTGACTGCCTTTGCCCAGTTGCCAGAGGCCGAAAGCCTGGCTGCGGCCAATAAACGTATCGGCAATCTGCTCAAGAAAACCGAAGGCGATCTGCCTGCCATTGATCCCTCCCTGTTCACGGAACCGGCAGAAAAAGCCTTGTACGAAGCGCTGTCAGCCATTGAAAATCAGGCGCGCAGTGATGCAGCCAGTGGGCAGTTCGAAAAGAGTCTGGCGGCGGTGGCGCAAACGCGCCCGGCTGTGGATGATTTCTTCACCCATGTGATGGTCATGGCCGATGATCCAAAAATCCGTCAGAATCGTCTTGCCCTGCTCTCTCAACTGCACGGCATCATGAATCTGGTTGCGGATATTTCAAGGCTGGCGCAATGAAGCTTGCCATCCTGGATCGTGATGGCGTGATCAATGAAGACAGCCCCGACTTCATCAAGTCGGCTGACGAATGGATCCCCTTGCCTGGCAGTCTGCAGGCCATTGCCCGCCTCTCGCGCGCTGGCTGGAAAGTGGTGGTTGCCACGAATCAGTCAGGCCTGGGCCGCGGCCTGTTTTCACCAGACGAACTCACTGCCATTCATCAGAAAATGCAGCAACAGCTCGCACTGCTTGGCGGACACATCGATGCCATTTTCATGTGCCCGCATTTGCCGGATGCCGGTTGCACCTGCCGCAAGCCGCTGCCAGGCATGTTTCTGGACATTCTGGATCGCTACGATGTGCCTGCGCATGAAGTGGTCACAGTAGGTGATTCCCTGCGCGACATACAGGCGGCACACGCTGCCGGATGTCAGACGTGGCTCGTGGAAACGGGAAATGGTAAAAAGACCCTGAGCGACCCGGCGCTGCTCGATTCCGTTCAGGTGCGGCCGACGCTGGCCGATGTTGTAGAGAGCTGGCTTACGGAATCCTGATCATGCTTTTATTGCGCTCTGTTCTTTTCCTGCTATTCCAGGCCATCACCATTGTGCCTTACGCCTTCAGTTGCGTACTCGTTATGCCATTCCCATTCATCTGGCGCTATCGTTATACCGTTCAGTGGCCACGCATGGTGTTGTGGGCGGCGAAGGTGCTGGTGGGTATCCGCTATCAGACCAAGGGATTGGAAAACATTCCCGATGCGCCCGTCATTTACCTGAGCAAGCATCAGTCAACCTGGGAAACCATGTTTTTTGCCTGGTTTCTGCCCCGTCCCGCCTGCTTCGTCTACAAACGCGAACTCAATTACATCCCGTTTTTCGGCTGGGGTCTGGCCAGTTTGCGCAATATCGCCATTGACCGGAAGCAAGGCAAGAACGCCATGCAACAGGTCATGGAGATTGGGACGAAACGGCTCGCAGAAGGACGCGCGCCCGTTCTTTTTCCTGAGGGCACACGCATTCCACCCGGACAGGTGGGCAGCTACAAACTGGGCGGGGCGCGTCTGGCAGTGCATGCCAATACCCCGATTATTCCGATAGCGCATAACGCCGGTGAATGCTGGCCCAAAAAACCGTTTGTGAAAAAACCCGGCCTGGTCACCGTTTCCTTCGGACCAGCAATCGAGCCAGCAGGTCGGTCACCCGACGAAGTCATGGCCGATGTACGCAACTGGATCGAAGCGGAAATGCGCGTGCTCAATCCCGAGCGCTATCATGACGACGCAGCCTGAACTTTTTCAGACACCAGCCCCCCTTCTGCCCGAGGGCGCGCGTCTGCGCACTGTGGCCACCACCGAGGGGTTGATCAGCTTTACCCTGTTGCGCAGCCGCCGCCGCAGTATCGGATTTGTGATTGGCACTGACGGTTTGCGTGTCACGGCACCTTACTGGGTGTCACTCAAACAGATTGATCAGGCCGTCCAGGAAAAAGCGGCATGGATACAGCGCAAACTGCAAATCTGGCGCGATCGCGCAGAAACAGCGGCCGATGCTCAGGCTGCCTGGCGTGCCTGCACTCGCCTGCCCTACCTTGGTACTACCATTTCAGTTGACATTGACAGCCTGGCTCGCAGGCCGCGCTTTGACGGCGACGCCATGCAACCGCAAGCGCAGGATACGCTGTGGCTGCCGATGGGCGCTGCGGCCGGCCCGCAAGAGAAGCGCACTGCCGCCGTTCGCTGGCTGCGTGCGCAGGCACAGGAGTATATCGATACTCGTATACGTGAGCTGGCAGGCAATGCCGGTTTGCAGTTTCAGGCATGGAAGCTGTCGCGCGCAAGAGCGCGCTGGGGTTCCTGCAACAGTGCCGGCCAGATTCGCCTGAACTGGCGCCTCGTCCATTTCTCGCATGATGTCATCGATTATGTGATTGCCCACGAACTGGCGCATCTTAGACAGATGAATCACAGCGCAAAATTCTGGGCGCAGGTGGGCGTGATTTTGCCGGGCTATGAAGCCGCCATGCAGACACTGAAAACCACTGATATGTCTGCACTGCCTGAACTGGAAGACTGACGGCTGGCGAATCGCCAAGCTTGCATCATCCCCAATATCTCCTCAGAGCCTGATTTTCCCATGTCCGCTTCCGGTCTGCACAGCATGCGACCGAAAAGCGGCGTTTATGACGTTCGTAATATTTCACTTTTATGGTGCAGATAATATGCGGGCGCAGCGCGCCGCCATGACACGTTCGTGTGGGTAGACGTGCAGTGATCGTGTATCATAGGGACTCGCACCCGCGAGTTATTTCCACTACGATATTACGAGGCTATCATGCAATTTCTGCACACCATGTTACGCGTTGGCGACCTGGAACGATCCATTGATTTCTACACAAATGTCATCGGCATGAAACTGCTGCGCCGTTCCGAAAATCCCGAATACAAATACAGCCTGGCCTTTCTGGGCTTTGCTGCCAATCCCGAGCAGGCAGAACTGGAACTTACTTATAACCATGGCGTCACCGAATACGATATGGGCGATGCCTATGGTCATATCGCCATTGGCGTACCTGATGCGCATGCCGCCTGTGAGTCCGTGAAGAAAGCCGGCGGAAATGTCACGCGCGAAGCGGGTCCGGTCAAAGGTGGTACAACGGTCATTGCCTTTGTGCAGGATCCGGACGGCTACAAGATCGAACTGATTGAGCGCAAGAACATGGACGCTGCAGGCACGGGACTTCGCTGAGATCTCCTGGTGAATATCTGTTGCAGAAATTTTCTGCTGAGATTCTCGGCTGAAATCAACTGCCGAGTTCACCTGCCAACGATAATAATACTGTAGCGGCTGGCACACTGCCGACCGCCAGCCGCCGACCAAGCCAAAGGAAACGCCTACATGACAATGCAGACAAACGTAAGACGTCGCACCAAGATTGTTGCGACACTGGGTCCTGCCACCACCTCCGAATCACAGATTGAAGCCATGATCGCCGCGGGCATGAACGTGGCCCGCTTCAACTTTTCGCATGGCGAGCCGGACGATCACCGTGAGCGGGCAAAGATCATTCGCCGACTCGAAGAAAAGCACGATGTGCATATCGCCATTCTGGGCGATCTGCAGGGACCAAAGATTCGTATCGCCCGCTTCGAGAACCAGAAGGTCATGCTTGAAGAAGGTCAGGAATTCGTCCTCTCCAACGATTACCCCTACGAAAAAGGGACCGAAAAAATCGTCGGCATTGATTACCCTGAACTGGTAACCGACTGCCGGCCCGGCGATGAATTGTTGCTTGATGACGGTCGCATTGTGCTTGAGGTTGTCCGCATTGAAGGTCAGAACGTTTACACCACGGTCATCTCTGGTGGCGAGCTGTCCAACAATAAAGGCATTAACCGCCGGGGTGGCGGACTGTCGGCACCCAGCCTGACAGAAAAGGACAAGGCCGACATTCTGCTGGCTGCAGAGATTGGCGTGGACTTCATTGCCGTGTCATTTCCACGCTATGGCCGGGACATGGAAGAAGCCCGCAGGCTGGTGCGCGAGGCAGGCAGCCAGGCATGGATTATTGCCAAGATCGAACGTGCGGAGGCGGTGGCTGATGATCGCGCCCTGGATGAACTGATTGCCGCCAGCGATGGCGTGATGGTCGCTCGCGGCGATCTGGGCGTGGAAGTCGGCGATGCCGAGCTGGTGGGTATCCAGAAAAATATCATTCGTCATGCACGCACACTGAACAAGTTTGTGATTACGGCAACGCAGATGATGGAATCGATGATCAATCATCCCTTCCCCACCCGTGCCGAAGTGTCCGACGTGGCCAATGCCGTGCTCGATTACACCGATGCTGTCATGCTTTCCGGCGAAAGTGCCTCCGGACGCTACCCGGTGGAAACCGTCAAGGCTATGGCGCGAATCTGCCTGGGTGCGGAAAAACACCCCACCACCACGCAATCGCATCATCGGCTGGGCGAAACCTTTACACGCTTTGATGAAACCATTGCGCTGGCTGCCATGTACGCAGCCAATCATTTTCATCAGGTGCGCGCCATTATCTCGCTGAGCGAAAGTGGACATACGCCCCTCATCATGTCTCGCATCCGTTCCGGCGTGCCCATTTACTGCCTGACGCCTCACGACAGCACCCGCAACCGCGTGGCCATGTTCCGCGGCGTCTATCCCGTGCATTTTGATCCGTCGACAGAATCAAACACCGATGTGGCGCGCGCTGCCGTGGCGCAGCTGCTCAAATACCAGACGCTGAATCGCGGCGACTGGGTACTGCTTCTTCAGGGTGACCATTACGGCGTTCCCGGCGCGACCAATAGTATGAAACTGCTTTGCATGGATGATTTTCTGGATGAATGAGCCCCTTTATATCGTTATTGCTCCTGACTCATTCAAGGAGAGTCTGTCCTCTTCCGGTGTGGCCGAGGCCATCGCCGGAGGCATCAAACGCGTCGCCCCCGATGCCACGCTGGTTCTCATGCCCATGGCCGATGGCGGCGAAGGTACCGTACAGGCCATTGCCAGCAGCACCGGCGCCGCACTGCAGTCACTGGATACCGTCAATGCCCTGGGTGATGCGATCTCGGCTGAATGGGTCATGCTTGAGGACAACACTGCGGTCATTGAAATGGCCAGCGCCGCTGGCCTGGAACAGATCGCTGAAGACAAACGTGATGTGCGTCGGGCCAGCACCTTTGGGCTGGGTAAACTGGTCACGACAGCCCTGGAT
>JBEBTQ010000159.1:0-7446 GCA_040393685.1 Advenella kashmirensis
TGCCGTGCTGAGAAAAGCATTGCCCCAACTGAGTGAACTGGATGCCTGCTGGCGGGTAACGTTCATGATCGGAACCTATTTATATGCGTTCTCAGATACCCACAGAATGGAAGAGATGGCGCCCAAGGGGCTTTACGATGTCAATGATACTGACGAGCTGATCGATCAGGTCACTCGGTTCATGGTTGGTGGACTGGAAGCTGCCTGACTGCAAAGCGCAAGTGCCGCCTGCCTATCCATTACCATTGCATATTTCTGCTGCATGTCAAACAGGCTGGCGTCATGTGGCCCAATGGCACGATCACCTACGCAATCGGCCACCACCAGAGGCGTAAACCCCAGCGACATTGCATCCACGACGCTGGCTCTGACACAACCACTGGTCACGCAGCCAGCCACCAGCAGCGTGTTAACGCCGCGCTGCGTAAGCCAGGCCGCCAGCGTCGTCCCAAAGAACGCCGACGGGACTGTCTTGCGTACCACCAACTCACCTGTTACAGGCGCCAGTTCGGACACAATCGCGCTGGCATGACTCTCCTCGCGAAGCGTAAGCATGCCCGGTACTTTACGACTGAAGATATTGTGATCTGCGCCATCATCCGCAAACACGATCCTGCTATGAGCCACAGGCCATGCGCACTGTCTTGCGTATTGCAGCAACGGCAGTGTTGCCGCAATTGCGCTTGTTATATTGCCACCGCCAAAAACGTCAGGATCAGCAAAGCCATTGACAAAGTCAACGATAAGTAACCCGAAGGGGGGAGCCAGGTCCACTTCTGTGCCGAAACCCTGGCGCCGGAATACCAGATCGTCCATACTCATCACACTTCCTCCGACTGTATCAACGTGGACTCAATCACTTTACCATCGGCGACCACCTGCAGCTCGTCCAGATAAACATTGCACTTTCGCATAGGCACATCAATATGACACGCGGTGGTTCGACTGCCGCCGGCCTCGTTGTTCGGACCCAGTGAGAACAGGAAATTGCCGCTAACGGCACGTGCATCCATGCCGATGGTCGCTTCTCTGTCGTACAAGCCAAGTGTGGACCAGAAGGCCCGTTTTTGCAGCCCCCAGCCGATGTGAGAAATAGCGTAAGCCTCCGGATCGCCGAACGATTCTATATACTCCGACAACATTTCAGCCTCAACCCCGCCCGTTATAGCAGTCACAAACCCATTTTCTACTGTCAGGGTGATCGCCTCGCCCACATAGGACTTCATGGGCAGCAGAATATCGCCTTTCGACAGCACAATGGTGCCCTGAGTCTCGCCTTCATTTGGCCAGGTAAAAGTAAAACCGCTAGGCCAGTGATCCCAACGGCCCGGCTCATCCACAAATCCATATTCGGATACGCAGGGATACTGGCCCAGCGGACAGCGCAAGTCCGTTCCCGCAGCAGACGTCACCCGCATTTGCCGCGCCTGCTTAAGCAATGCTGCGGCGGCCTGAGTACGCGCATAATCCTCCTGTGTCGGCTCAAGCCTCAAGAGAACCTCTGGTGGCTCCACGGCCAGCAGGATTTTCCCTCCGCCTTGTAAAATATCATGTTGTTCCGGTGAAAACAGCAACGTCATCAGATCCAGTACCAGATCACTTGCCTTTAAGGCTGCAATCGCAGGCTTATTACCGGTAAGGGGAGTCGTGCCAAGATAGGCCAGCGGATCCCGGCTTAACGATTTTTCTGCGTTAACGGGTGGCAGATCCAGGCGACTAACAATCGCACCCAGCATGGTTGCTGCTGTCATGGAGCAACGCAGTGTTTGCGGATGAGTATGATCGCTGGTCAGTACTGTAACCGCATCCCCTTTTTTCAGTTTTGACAACTTCAGAACATTGACCCACGCCTGGATCAAATCTGTATCGCGCACTGCCATAATACCTCCATGTTTCGGCCTAATAAAATTACGTTCGTCAATGGTCCAGAGGATGTCCCAGGAAGTCACCAAAAGCCCGATAAAATCCTGCTTCGTTATCCCAGGGGATCATATGGCCGGCATCTTTTACCCGCAGGCACTGAATAGACGGCAATAGCTGCTGCAACTGTTCAACCTCAGTATCACGAATGACATCGCCCCGCTCCGCCGTCATCAGCAGAACCGGGACATTGATCCGGGCAACATCAGCATGAATGTCATCCGTCTGAAACGCATGAAAACTTGTTGTGATGGCATGCTCATTGCAGGTATGCAACCACTGAGCGCGTAGCCGCAATTGATCCTCGGTCCAGGTCGGACAAAAATGGCGCATTTGCTCAACGCTCATTCCATGCCGGGCCTGCCTGATCGAATCCACGTACCAGTCAAGCTTTGCCGGATATGGGCGACGACCAGGACCGGATACCGGAGGGTCCACAGCGACCAACCGTTTCAGTCCTGTCGGCCGCTGCCCCGCCACGCGTATACCAATACGTCCACCCATGGAATGCCCCACGATCGAGTAGCCGGGCAGGTTCAGCGCCTGCGCAAAGGCGATCACGTCGGCTGCCATTGCGTCAAGGCTGTAATCCAGCCCATCATCGGCCTGACTCAATCCCCTGCCTCTTGCGTCCAGCACATAAGTGTCGAAATATTGACCCAGCTTCTCCGCCACAAAACGCCAGGTCTCCACCGGGCTGGTAATGCCCGGAATCACGAGAACCGGATCACGTTTGGCCCGATCTTCAGTCTGTCCGCCAAAACGCAGATAATGTTGACGGATGTCATTGGCCCAAACATGGGCACCATAAAGATAAGTATTTGTCATCAAATTCGTTTCCTGATGTTCATGTCAAAATTCGCAGGCGCTTAACAACAATTGTGGGATTGCTGTGACTTCACATTTCTTCTCACGATTAACCACGCAGTTGACGGAGGTCACTGCCTATTCATGCCAACGTTTCCACTGCGCCAATCCGCTCTTTGCAACGGGTCGCATCATATTCATAGACCCATTCGGCTTTGATACCAACTGCGTTGGGATTCTCCTCCTGTTGCTTTCTGAGTGCTTCGTCACGTGCGCGCTGTTCTTCGGGCGTCGACAAATGATACGTCCGACCACGCTCGCGCGCTTCAAGCTGTACGCGGGCAGTACGGGCAAGCCGCTCGGCCTCATAGCAGCGGAGCGCAGACTCATGATCTGTCGGAAAATGTGCAATCATCTCGGCCAGCACAAAGGCATCTTCCAGTGCCATGGCTGCTCCTTGTGACAGAAAGGGAAGCATCGGGTGCGCCGCGTCTCCAAGCAAAGTGGCTCTGCCTTTTGCCCATTGCTTCATCGGATCCCGATCAAACAGACCCCATTTGAAGGTTTGATCAGGATCGGTACGCTCCAGCAGCTCGATAATATTCTGATGCCAGCCTTCATAAGCCGCCAGCAGTTCTTCACGCGTGCTCGGTTCTGTCCAGGATTCCGCAACCCATTCGGCACTTTCATTGACAGCAACAATATTGACGGCGGCCCCGCCCTTGACGTAGTAAGTGACGATATGAGCCTTGGGGCCAAACCAGAACGATGCGTCCGGGCTTACAAAAGGCAAGGGGTGCTGTTCTACCGGCACCAGAGCGCGCCAGCACATATGGCCAGTAAAGCTGGCCTGGTCCTTGCCCCAGAGTGAATCACGTACCGCGGAATGAATGCCGTCGGCACCCACGATAATATCGGCGTCAAATGTAGAACCATCATCAAAGTGTGCAGTAGCGAAGTCGGCATTCTGCGTGATGCCGGTACAAATCGTGTTGAATGTCACCTGATCGGCCGGGATGTCCTTGCACAAGATGCCATGCAGATCCGCCCGGTGTACATGATGAAAGTCGGCTCCAAAATTTTCCCGGCACATCTGCTGCAAAGGTGTTCGGAACAGCTCGCGAGCATCGTCCCAGTTGCGGCCCACCATGGCTTTTGGCAGAAATCCAATGCGATCAAGGTCCGCCTGCAATCCCAATGCCCTGAGCACTTTAACGGCATTGGGCGTCATCTGCACGCCAGCACCAATCTCGCCAAAAGCTGGCGCACGTTCAAAAATGCGGGCTGTTATACCATGCAGTTGAAGCGCGCGTGCCAGCGCGGCGCCTCCAATACCACCCCCGATGATTCCTACCTTCAAAGTTTTCGACATACATTCCACTCCAGTTTCAAACACATATGCGATTCAGCATATATTCATTATTAAATAAACAATCAATTAATTTATTGACCAACACTGCGAATCGCGTTATCAGAATTGGTCAGCCACCCAGATACGCGCTCAGCAATTCAGGGTCATCCAATAAGCCCACCGCTTCCCGTTCAGCAACCACTTTGCCCGTTTCGTAAACATAAGCACGCGTAGAGACCGACAGCGCGTTATAGACATTCTGCTCAACCAGCACAACCGTAACGCCATGCAGGTTGATTTCTCTGACAAACTCAAAGACCTCTTCTGCCATGCGTGGGCTCAACCCCAGACTGGGCTCGTCCAGCAGCAACAGCGAGGGTTCTGACATCAGGGCACGCCCGATAGCCAGCATTTGCTGTTCACCACCACTGAGCGTGCCTGCCAGTTGGCGATGCCTTTCCTTCAAACGAGGGAATCGCTCATATACCAGCGCAACACGTCGCTCTACTTCAGCCTCTTTCTTGCAAAGATAGGCACCCAACGTCAGGTTCTCGTACACCGTCATGGTCGGCCAGATATGGCGTTCTTCTGGTGACTGAGCGATACCCTGAGCCACGATACGATCAGCGGAAACACCGGCAATATTATTTCCCTGATAAATAATCTGCCCCTGGGTCGGCTTGAGCAATCCGGAGATTGCCCGCAGCGTAGTGCTTTTACCAGCACCATTGGCACCGATAAGCGCGATCACTTCTCCCTGCTGAACTCGTAAGTCAACGCCGTGCAGTGCCTGCGTCTTGCCGTAGCTGACGTGCAGGTTTCGGATCTCAAGCAACGGGCTCGCCGGGGAAGACTTGCTATGCTGTTCTGACCGCTGTGACAAGGCTATTGCGTTCATGATTGTTCCTTTGCACTTGACCCCAGATAGGCCTCCACCACTTTCGCGTTTTTCTGCACCTGTTCCGGTGTGCCCTCGGCCAGCTTCTGACCAAAGTGCATGACAACAACCCGATCCGATACACTCATCACCAACCCCATATTGTGCTCAACGATCAAAATAGATTCGACCAGATCACCAATCAACTTTCGTAATACATTGCCGAACTCCCGGGCCTCGTGACTATTGAGTCCGGCGGCCGGTTCATCCAGCATCAGAATTCTTGGTTTGGCCGCCAGTGCCAGCCCCACCTCCAGTAAACGCAGTTCACCGCAGGATAATTGGGTAGCAGGCAGGTTCATATGCCGCGACAAACCGATAGTGTGAACGATGCGCGCAGCACTTTCACGGATCGCCGCTTCTGTCTGCCGCACTTTTGCCGTAGGAAAAAACGTTTTCCAAATGGGCTGGCGTGCCTCAATATAATGACCAGTCAGCACGTTCTCAAAGACCGAAAGTGTTTTCAGGATATTGGTTTTCTGAAAGCTTCGCACAATTCCGCGGCGCGCCATGCTATACGGCTTTTCGCCCGTGACCTCCTGGTCATCGAAGTGAACAGTGCCGGAGGTAGGCGCATAGAAGCCGGTAATCAGGTTGAAACATGTCGTTTTACCCGCCCCATTGGGACCGATCAGGCCAACTATTTCTCCGCGATTGACGTTGAAGCTAATGTCCTTAACGGCATGTATGCCGCCAAACGACTTGCACAAACCATTGATCTTCAATACGCCACTGGGCTGACCATCCTGCGCAAGTGTGTTTATGTTTTTCATGCCGATCTCCTTTTGCTGCTACCTACATTCATGGTCACCGGGGTCACTTGACTCTGTTCCCGCTGTTCACGATACCGGGTAACAAACCCCATGATTCCATTGGGCATGAATAGGACAATCGCAATGACGATCAAACCGAACAACGACAAACGCAGCTCCTGTGCTTCCCGCAAATACTCCTCAAGAAACGTGACCAGCAGGGCCCCCACCAAAGGACCAATCAACGTCCCCTTGCCACCGATGAGCACCATCGTGATCATGGTGACCATGAAGGCAAAGCGGAACATTTCCGGCCCGACAAATGAAATGTAATGTGCATAGAACCCGCCAGCGGTACCACTCAGGAATGCACCCAGCACCAGCGCCATCATGGAATAGTTCAGTGGACGAATGCCGATAGACTGCGCAACATACCTGTTTTCCCGAATGGCCACTGCAGCACGACCTGCATTGGAGTTCACAAAGCGATATGCCAGGTATAAGGCAATGGCCAGCACCAACCAGGCAACGGCATAGTAAAAGTGTTTGCCTGCCAGATTGTCTACCTGCGTCAGAAAAGCGGGCTGCGGCACACCGGCAATACCCATCGGACCTTTTGTGACGGCAACCCAATTGTTGGCAATCAGCCGCAACACCTCAGAAAATGACAGGGTAATGATGACAAAAAACGGGCCATGTAATCGCAACGTAATAGCGCCGATAATTGTTCCCATCACTGCGGCACACAACCCGGCTGCGGGAATCGTGGCCCACATCGGCCAGCCCGCCTGTGTCGAAAGCAACGCTGCCGCGTACGCACCGGTTCCCAGGAACGCCGTATGCCCCAACGAAAACTCGCCAACATAACCCACCACAAGATTCAGGCTAGTGGCCAGGACAGCATAGAACATCACAATAATGGCTATATGCAGAATGTATTGATCGCTTACGATAAATGGCAGTACTGCCGCCAGCAGCATGAATGCCAAAAGGCAATTGCGTTGAATCTTCATGCTCTCTCCGCGCGTTTAACAAATAATCCATAAGGTCGAAACAACAAGGTGAGAATGACCAGTATGAAGCCAATAATATCTACCCATCCTGTGGCAACATAGCCACCCCACAAGGCTTCAGCCAGACCAAGCAGCAGCCCGCCCACGATAGCGCCCGCGAAACTGCCCATCCCGCCAAGAATGACGACAACAAATGCTTTCATACTCACCAGTCCGCCGATGGACACCTGGGTGGAATATATGGAACCGAGCAGCATACCGGCCATGGACGCAATCACCGTTCCCATTGCAAATGTCCCTGCGTAGATATTCGCGGTTCGAATCCCGACCAGCTTCGCTGCCATTGGATCCTGAAACGTCGCACGCATAGCACGACCCAGGCGGGTTTTCTGGATAACCAGATACGTGATAATCATTAATGCGATACTGACTGCGACAGCGAACAGGCGCGCCTTGGTCAATACAATCGGCCCGAAAAAGAGCGGCCCGCCGGCTAGCGGAGATTCTATTTTCAGCGGTGCGGTGCCCACCAGCAGCAACGCAGTATTAGCCAGAAAAATCGACAGACCAATCGTCAGCAAAATCCCCGGCTCTTCACCCTGATCCCGGATTCGCTCAATCAGAAATCGGTCTATCAGCCACCCAAACGTACCCAGCACAACAGCG
>JBEBTQ010000160.1:0-7417 GCA_040393685.1 Advenella kashmirensis
TAAGCAATCTTAGCAAAAGTCATTCGAATAGGAAATAGTCAAATATCCCTATGTGGTGTAACGGGCCGACAGTTGTCTATACCGTGACCAGCGGACTGTCAATCATCGGGTAGCTTCGGGCATTAGGCAGTTCATAATGCCACCATTCAGACTTGATTCCCTTGAAGCCCGCATGCAGCATGATGCCCAGCAAAAGCAGACGATGACGCTGTACCTGCGCGGGCAGATCTGCATAATCATGGTGGGACGCATCTTCCATCGAATCAAAGCCTGTCCCCATATCCAGTTCATTGCCCTTTTCATCAAGCAGCGTCACGTCTACTGCCGCGCCGCGTGAATGATTGGAGCCCTGAGAAGGATCTGCCACATATTGAGGATCCGAGAGCGTTTCCCAGAAAATGGCCTGTGCTGCTGCCGGCCGGTAGCCATCGAATACCTTTAGTGTGTAGCCAGCAGACCGAGCCAGCTGTGCCGCGCGTTTGAGCAGAGGCGCGGCATCCTTGTGCAGGGCACACTGGGCCGTCTGATACACCACCTTGCCCGCGATGTTATTACAGGTGGCATAAACCAGGTCTATCACCACGCCATAATCGGCTTCGGTAATAATTTCCAGATCCTGCCCGCTTTCTCGGGTATCCATGTACGCTCCTGCCTTCAAGGCTTTTATTTCTGAACTTCAGATTTTAAGCTTCATGCACTTCTGTTTCAGCATTTTGGTTTTGGGGTATCAATGCGTGAACTACAAGGTCTGAGTTTCAAAGCCTGAACGACAACGACTGAGCTTCAATGTCAGAGCGTCAACTTTCAGGCTGCACTTGTCGATATTATCATTTTAAGCTTCAAACAAAGACATCACATTATCGCGTCAGACATTCTGAGCATTATTCTGACTATCCTTGTCCGCTTCATTTTTGTCGGCATTCAGCCCGTCTACCGCCTGCAGCAGTTTCAGAATCAGGGCTTCGCGCTCCATTTCCGATTGTGTGGCGGGACTGGCTGCCAGCTCCTGTTCATTTTCCACCACGCTGATACTGTAGTCGGGATTGCGGCGAATCAGAGAACGCAGATCCATGGCTGCCAGACGGGCCGGAAATTGCCCCGCTTCCTTGGGATCAGCATAGGCTGGAGAAAGCAGCAATGTGGCGCCATCGGCCGCCACAAACCGACTGCGGAATGCGCCGTCGTCATCTCGGAAGGAGATAAAACGCGCAGACTTGCCGCCTTTCTTTTTGGCAGGTGCTGCGGCAGACTGACGGCTGGCACGACGCAGACCAACCGCGTCCCGTATTTCCTGCATGAGCGGCGTTGCCAGCTTGCGGGCTTTTTCGGCGCCAGCCTGCAAAATATCTTCTATCGTGTCGGGATTCTCAATCAGGCGGTTGTACTCTTCGCGCATAGGCGCAAGGATACCTTCCAGATGTGTGGCCAGTTTCGTTTTCGCGTCGCCCCAGCCCATTCCGTCAGCGAGTTCCTTACGAAAAGTTTCTGACTCCTGCGCGGTCGCAAAGGCTTTATAGATCAGAAAAAGGTGGGACGCGTCTGCGTCCTTGGCCTCACCCGGGGCACGTGAATCGGTCACAATCCGCGAGATGGCATTTGGCAGCGCTTTTGCACCGCCTTCAAAAAGCGGGATGGTGTTGTTGTAGCTCTTGGACATTTTGCGTCCGTCCAGACCGGGCAGCGTTGCAACATCTTCGTCAATCTGCACTTCGGGCAGCACAAAATATTCGCGCCCTGCTCCGTATTGGTGATTGAAGCGCTGCGCGATGTCGCGAGCCATCTCCAGATGCTGGATCTGATCTCTGCCCACTGGCACCCGATTGGCATTGAACATCAGAATATCGGCTGCCATCAGAATGGGATACGAAAACAGGCCCATATTGATGCCATCGTCCGGTTCCTCGCCTTTGGCGGTGTTGATATCCACAGATGCTTTGTACGCATGCGCCCGATTCATCAGGCCTTTGGGCGTGACACAGGTCAGGATCCAGCTCAGTTCGGGGATTTCAGGAATGTCCGATTGGCGATAGAACGTGACTTTTTCGGGATCCAGTCCCGCCGCCAGCCAGGTTGCCGCAATTTCCAGACGGGAGCGTGCAACGCGTTCTGAATCATCGCACTTGATCAGCGCATGATAGTCGGCCAGAAAAAAGAACGCGTCAACCCCAGGTTCACGGCTGGCGTTAACGGCCGGCCGAATGGCGCCGGCGTAATTGCCCAGATGGGGAGTTCCGGATGTGGTAATGCCAGTCAGGACACGGACGTTGCCGCGATTCCCGTTGACGTTTGAAGTGGATTCAACGCTCATAATCTTGTTCCAGCTGCATTTATCAAAGTTTCACAGACGTGCGTCTCTGAGACTCAAGGTATTCTTTGGACTGCATTTCGGTAATACGCGATACAGTCCGGTGAAATTCGTTTGCCAGCACACCCTCGGTGTAGAGTTCTTCAGGCGGGCATTCGGCAGACATAATCAGTTTGACATGGTGATCATACAGGACATCGATCAGCCAGGTAAAACGCCGCGCTTCAGATGAGTTACGCGGCATCATGCGTGGCACGCCAGACAGCATGATGGTCTGGTAACGGCTCGCCAGCTCCAGATAGTCGTTCTGGGAACGCGGCCCGGCGCAAAGTTCCTGGAAACTGAACCAGACGACGGATCCGGCAACGGCAATGGCGTGAATAACCCGGTTCTCGATATGCAGTTCGGTATCCTGCGGTGCGGTATCGGCCAGGCGATCAAAAGCATCACGCATCTGCCTGTCGGTGTCTTCATTAAGCGGCGTCAGGTACATCTTTACCTGTTCCAGCGTGCGATGACGATAATCCACGCCCGTATCCACATTCAGAACGTCCATGCGCTTTTCGATCAGGGCAATGGCGGGCAGGATACGGTCCCGATGCAGGCCATCCGGGTAAAGTGTGGACGGTTCATAATTGGATGTCATGACAAAACTGGTGCCATTCTCGAAAAGATTCAGCAGCAGCTTGTACAGAATCATGGCGTCTGCAATATCCGAAACATGAAACTCGTCAAAACAGATCAGCATGTATTTATCGCTGATGCGCCGCGCCACTTCATCCAGCGGGTCGCTTTTACCCTTGAGTTCCTGCAGTTCACGATGAACACTGCGCATGAATTCGTGAAAATGGATACGCGTCTTTTTCTCGATGGCAACTGTCATATAGAACGAGTCCATCAGAAAACTCTTGCCGCGACCAACGCCTCCCCACATATAGACGCCACGTGGCGGTTCGGGTTTGCGAAAGAAACGCCGAAAAGGCTTGGCACGCTCTTCCTGATAAGCCTGCAATTCATCGGCAAAAACCTGCAGGCGCGAGATGGCACGCTGCTGGGCTTCATCAGCCCTATAGCCACGGTCAGCCAGCGTCTTTTCGTAAAATTGCAGTACGTTCATGAAGCAGTTCGGATCAAATCAATACAAAAGCTCGCGGGGTTACGCCCCGGAAAAGGTCGGGGTGCCACTGGCACCCCGGACTGCCCCGTCAAAAGTCGGGGCTCACGGCAGGCGCCGGGTATTATCGACGCGACTGCCGTTATCAACACCAGTGGCTGATCAGAAGTTCAGCGCACGCCTGTCAACGGCCAGTGCTGCTTCCTTCACGGCTTCAGACAAGGTCGGATGTGCGTGGCAGATGCGGGCGATATCCTCGGCCGCACCCTTGAATTCCATGATCGTAACGGCTTCGGCAATCAGTTCGGAAGCCATGGGGCCGATGATATGAACACCCAGCACTTCGTCTGTTTTGGCATCAGCGATGACCTTGGCGAAACCGGTAGTATCGCCCAGGGCACGCGCACGTCCGTTGGCAAGGAATGGGAAGCTGCCGGTACGAATTTCGCGTTTTTCAGCTTTCAATTGCTGTTCGGTCTTACCAACCCATGCGATTTCAGGTGAAGTATAGATGACCCATGGAATGGTATCGAAATTGACGTGACCGTGCTGACCGGCAATGCGCTCGGCAACTGCCACGCCCTCTTCCTCGGCTTTATGGGCAAGCATCGGACCGCGCACCACATCACCGACAGCCCAGACGTTGGGCAAGTTGGTTTTGCATTCTTCGTCAACGGTCACAAAGCCGCGATCGTCCAGTTTCAGGCCAACGCTTTCTGCATTCAGATTGCCGGTGAAAGGTACGCGCCCGATGGACACAATCAGTTTGTCAACGGCCAGGGACTGTTCTGCACCCTTGGCATCGGTATAGGAAACCGTGACCGTTTTGGCTGTGGACTTGATATCACCGATCTTGACACCGGTTTCAATTTTCAGACCCTGCTTGGCAAAGGCTTTCTGCGCTTCTTTGGCCACTTGTACGTCAGCGGCCCCCAGAAACTCGGGCATGGCTTCCAGAATGGTGACTTCCGCACCCAGGCGACGCCATACGCTGCCCATTTCCAGACCGATAACGCCGGCACCGATAACGCCCAGTTTTTTGGGAACGGTAGGAATGCGCAGAGCACCGTCGTTGGACAGAACCTGTTTCTCATCAAAAGGCAGGTTTGGCAATGCGCGAGCAACTGAACCGGTGGCAACGATCACGTGTGTGGCTGTCAGGCTTTCCGCTTTCTTGCCGGTTACGCTGATTTTCCAGCTGCCGTCTTCGGCCTTGCCATCAAAGGCGCCCACACCGGCAAAGAATGTGACCTTGTTCTTTTTGAACAGGTACAGAATCCCTTCATTGTTCTGTTTGACCACATTGTCCTTGCGGCCAATCAGTGTATCCAGCTTGAGTTTGACACTACCCACTTCAATGCCGTGTTCAGCAAAGTGATGGTTGGCCTGTTCGAAATGTTCGGAGGACTGCAGCAGTGCTTTGGAGGGGATGCAGCCTACATTGGTGCAGGTACCACCGGGTTTCGGATTTCCGGCTTCGTCTGCCCAGGCATCGATACACGCCACTTTCTTGCCGAGCTGCGCTGCCCGGATAGCAGCAATATATCCGCCAGGGCCGGCGCCAATTACGACAACGTCAAATTGTGAAGACATAATATTCTCTTGATTTCTATCTATAGCAGATGCACGCAGCGCATCCATGAAAAAACGCGCGCCCCGCGAAGGGGCGCATACGGGAGCGGTGGATTACAGTTCCAGCAGCAGGCGTTGTGGATCTTCCAGCGCCTCTTTCATGGCGACCAGACCCAGAACAGCTTCGCGACCATCAATGATACGGTGATCGTAAGACATGGCAAGGTAGTTGATCGGACGGATCACGACCTGACCATTTTCCACGACAGGACGATCTTTGGTTGCGTGAACACCCAGAATCGCTGATTGTGGAGGATTGATGATCGGTGTGGACAGCATGGAGCCGAAAACACCACCGTTAGAGATGGAGAACGTACCACCAGTCAGGTCTTCCAGACTGATCTTGCCTTCGCGGGCTTTCACACCGTAGTCGGCGATGGTTTTTTCGATTTCCGCAAAAGACAGCTGATCGTCATTGCGAACGATAGGTACCACCCGACCACGAGGGCTGCTGACCGCGATACCAATATCAAAGTAACCGTGATAGATGATGTCCTTGCCATCAACAGAAGCGTTGAGCAGCGGATATTTTTTCAGTGCGGCAACGGCAGCTTTCACGAAGAAGGACATAAAGCCCAGCTTGACGCCATGCTCTTTCTCGAAGCGGTCTTTGTAGGCGTTGCGCAGATCGATAACGGCTTTCATATTCACTTCGTTGAAAGTCGTCAGGATTGCGTTTTCCTGTTGAGACTGAATCAGGCGCTCGGCAATACGGGCACGCAGACGTGTCATGGGCACGCGCTGTTCCGGACGTCCGTCCAGAGAAACACCGGCAGTAGAGCCGGCAGCGGGTGCAGCAGACTGGCTGGCTGCAGGTTTGGCAGACGCGCCGGCTGCATCGGCCTTGGTGACGCGACCGTCACGGCCTGTGCCTTCAACGTCAGAAGCCTGAATGCCTTTTTCAGACAGGATTTTGCTGGCCGCAGGAGAAGCAACACCGGCGCTGCCTTTGCTGGCTTCTGCTGCTTTTGCAGGAGCGGCTTCTGCTTTGGCAGGTGCTTCTTCCTTGGCTGCAGGCGCTGCCTCTTTGGCTGCAGCTGCCTCTGGCGCAGCGGCACCAGCTTTGGCTTCGGTATCAATCTTTGCCAGCAGCTGACCAGAAGTCACTGTGCTGCCGTCGCCTTCGGCGATTTCAGTGAGCACACCGCTGGCGGGGGCAGGCACTTCCAGCACGACTTTGTCGGTTTCAACTTCAATCAGGGTTTCATCCTGGGAAACCGCTTCACCCACTTTCTTTTTCCATTCGAGCAGGGAGGCCTCCGAAACCGATTCGGAGAGCTGGGGAACTACAACGTCAATAATAGCCATTTTCAATAATCCGTAAAATTGTAATTAGACCGCTTACTTGGTCAGAATGAAACCTTTGAGTTTGGGCGCGAAAGCCTGTTCCACCAGCGCTTTCTGCTGCTCGATATGTTTGGCCATGTAGCCAACAGCAGGAGAAGACGAAGCGGCACGGCCTGCGTAACCCAGGCGCTGTCCGGAAGACATATCTTCATACAGGTGATGCTGGATATAGAACCATGGACCCTGATTCTGAGGTTCGTCCTGTACCCACACAACTTCCGTTGCATTCGGGTATTTGGCCAGTTCTGTAGAGAACGATTTGTGGGCAAACGGATACAACTGTTCAACCCGCAGGATGGCAACGTGATCGGCTTCACGCTCTCTGCGCGCGTTCATCAGGTCATAGTAAACCTTGCCTGAGCAGACCAGCACGCGTTTGACTTTCTTGTCATCCAGGTTCTTGTCGATTTCACCCAGGATAGGATAGAACTTGCCGGAAGCCAGATCGCTCAGAGGAGAGGTGGCATCCTTGTTACGCAGCAGGGATTTCGGCGTGAAGATAACCAGCGGCTTGCGGAAGGGGCGGATCATCTGACGACGCAGCAGGTGGAAAATCTGCGCAGCGTTGGTAGGCTGCACACACTGCATATTATGGTCGGCGCACAACTGCAGGAAGCGTTCAATCCGTGCTGAAGAGTGCTCTGGGCCCTGACCTTCGTAACCGTGAGGCAGCATCAATGTCAGACCAGACTGGCGACCCCATTTGGCTTCACCTGAACTGATGAACTGGTCAATAACAACCTGCGCACCGTTCACAAAGTCACCGAACTGGGCTTCCCAGATGGTCAGTGTATTGGGTTCTGCGCAGGAATAACCATATTCAAAGCCCAGTACCGCTTCTTCAGACAGCACGGAGTCAATAACAGTAAACGGCGCCTGCGTGTCGGATACGTTCTGCAGAGGAATATATGTACCGTCATTCCAGCGCTCACGTTTCTGATCATGCAGCACAGCGTGACGGTGAGTAAAGGTTCCGCGACCGGAGTCCTGACCCGTAATACGGATGGTGTAACCTGATG
>JBEBTQ010000161.1:0-7398 GCA_040393685.1 Advenella kashmirensis
TCTTCGAGCAGCACAATGAAGGTTGGCGGATCCTTGCTGTGAATGATCATCCGGAACAGTTCGGAATAGGGGCGATTGCCGCGGAATTTTCTGAGGGTGAAGACCCAGGAAAAGCCTTCGAACAATACGGCTAGTGCCAGTACGATATAGGTCACATAAGCCGATTCAATGGGACGCGGCTCGCGGATATGCATGATGCCTTCATAGACCGAGACACCGGCGCCAAACGTCAGAATCAGCAGCCCGACCACGAAGCTCCAGAAGTAGACTTCGCGTCCGTAGCCGATGGGGTGTTTTCTGTCCGGTTTATTATGACTGCGATGAACGCCGTAAAGCAGTAGGACCTCATTGGTTGAGTCAACCACAGAATGCACGCCTTCGCTGAGCATGGCCGAACTGCCCGTAAAGGCTGCCGCAATAAATTTGCTGATGGCGACCAGAATGTTGCCCGCGAGTGCAACGTAGATGACCATCTTTGACGAATTGTCTTCTTGTGGTGTACTTCGGGCCATACGGTTTCCCTGCGCCAATTGGTTTATACGTCAGTGTGATGACAACTGACATATGACAAACACAATTATCTATGCGAAAAGACTCATCTGCCAGTCAATTTTTGCAACGTAAATATTAACACGCGCTACAGTCTGTGCCTGCGATCGCCGACGGCAAAGCCGGTCAGTTCCATGTCCACGTTTTTGCCAACAGCCAGAACCTTGAAGAGTTCGCCCATTTCCGCTTCTGACAGCAGTTTCTGTACCGGGCCCACCTGGCGTGCATAGTCTGCTGTGTCTTCGGGATTCAGTGTTCCCAGCATATCCAGCAAACCGCAGTTAAGCAGAAACCGGGCCTGGGTCGTATACCCCAGAACTTCCAGTCCACCGTCGACCGCCGCATCGGCCATAGCGGTAAAGTCTACGTGCGCAGTGATGTCCTGAATGCCAGGATAGGCCAGAGGATGGCTGTGGGCATGATGCAGCAGGTGGCACATCAGTGTGCCTTCGCTACGCTGCGGATGATAATACTCGTGCTGGGGGAACCCGTAATCAATCAGCAATGCCACCCCAGCCTCCAGCCACTGGCCCATGCCTGTGACCCAGGACTCTGCCTGCAGATTCACCTCGGATCGGTAGCCAGGCAGGGCAGGCATACGTGAGCGGATCTTCTCCTGCAGCGCCGGATCGGCAGGTATCCGCAGAAATGCAAAGGCATCGGGCGCCTCGGCATCAGATGCCTCGTTGTCAGATGCATGGTCGATTTCAGTGTCAGGATGCGTTGCCTGTGGCTCGTTGATATATTCAGATGCCGCCCCTGCCTGCGAATCGCTGGCAGTCACGACATTCAGTTCATAAAGTCGCTCGTCTGCCCCCCATTCGAACAGGGAAACCGGCATGGCATCGAGCACCTCATTGGCGACAACGCAGCCGCGAAATGCGTCGGGCAGGCTGTCAATCCACTGCACATTGTTGCCAAAGGGCGCCAGATGTTCGCGCTGTCGTCGAGTCAGGTCGGGTGAGATATCAAGAATGTGATATTGCAGATCGGGGAATTGTGGCAATAACGATTGCAATAATTGCTCTGCCAGTGCGCCTGAGCCAGCACCAAATTCAAGGATATGCGGCGTACCCACGCTGGCCAGAATCGGGCCGATCTGCTGTGCCAGCGCGCGGCCAAACCACGGCGACAGTTCCGGAGCGGTAACAAAATCGCCTTCCAGAGACGTACCGGGCGAAGCCTGGGTATTGCCAAATTTGAGCGGGGCGCCGGCGTAATAGCCGGTCTGTGGATCATACAGCGCGGCATGCATCCAGCGAGAAAAGGGTAGCCCTTGCGGGCCGGCATCACGGACAAGCCCGGCGAGGTGGCGCCGGGCTTTTTCAGAGTAGCGCTGCGCTGCTTCCTGTATCTGGGGCAGCGCAGGGCCGGTTGGGTTTGCACGCATAACTTTCCAGCCTGATCACGGGAAAGGGCATTATAAAGGTTTAGACCCAGGCGCGTGATGAGCCGGGTTTCTTTTTGCCACGTGAAAAACCCGGTTTGTCGCTGCGACCACCGCGATCACCGCCGAAGCCACCGTCAGAACGGGTGCTTGGACGTGGTTTGCGTGACGGTGCAGGAGCAAACTCCGCACGTGGTTTACGAGGAACCGGTGCAGCATCGGATTTCATGAAGCCGCTTTTTTCTGCGCGTGGACGGTCAGAAATAAACGGATTGCGTGACAAAGAGGCGCTGGCACGGTCAATCAGGGATTCACGTGGAGAATCATAAGATTTGGCCGGACGGGCACGCTCAGGACGACCTTCGGAAAAACGACGGTCTTCACGGCTACGCTCTTCACGAGCACCGTAGGCAGGGGCGCTGCCGCCTTTGCGATGACTGAAGCCACTGCGCGCGTGATCTTTCTCGCGGGAACCTGCGCCAGGGCGTCCGTGACGTGAGCCACCGGGTTTGCCACCACGACCTTTGCCACCTGCGCCGCGACCGCTTTCTGCGGATTTGACGGGCTCAAGACCTTCAATCACGCCGGCAGGCATGGGCTGGCCGGTGAACTGTTCGATACGGCGGATTTTATGACGTTCGCCATGTGTCGCCAGCGTGAAGGCCTGACCATTGCGACCGGCACGACCTGTACGACCGATACGGTGTACATAGTCTTCGGCCTGCATAGGCAGGTCAAAGTTGATGGCGTGGCTGATGCCTTGCACGTCAATACCGCGAGCAGCCACGTCAGTGGCAACCAGCACGCGCAGACGGCCTTTTTGCAGCATGCCCAGCGTACGGGTACGCTGGCGCTGGTTCATGTCGCCGTGCAGGGCGGAAGCGGCAAAACCTTCGTCTTCCAGGCGTTCTGCCAGTGCATCGGCACCGCGTTTGGTGGAGGTAAATACAATGGCCTGATCCATGGAGGCATCACGCAGCAGATGACCCAGCAGGCGCAGTTTATGGCCGCTGTCGTCTGCATAAAGCAGTGTCTGGGTAATATTGGCGTGTTTCTGTTTCTGACCGGCAATATCGATGCGCTGTGGGTTGTTCAGCATATCGGCTGCCAGGCGCGCAACCGTGCCTTCAAATGTGGCAGAGAACATCAGCGTCTGGCGATCTGCCGGCGTCTGGTCCACGATGTTTTCGATGTCTTCGATGAAGCCCATGTCCAGCATGCGGTCGGCTTCATCCAGCACCAGCGTGTGAACGCGGGACAGATTGACGCGACGTGCGTTCAGGTGGTCGATCAGACGGCCAGGCGTTGCAACCAGCACGTCAACACGGCGGGACAGTGCTTTGATCTGCGCGCCGTAAGGCATGCCGCCAACGACAGTTGCAATACGCAGGTCGCTGATGCCAGCACCGTAAGTTTTAGTGGCTTCTGCAACCTGCAGAGCCAGCTCACGTGTAGGTGTCAGGACCAGAACCTGAACGCCCACGCCTTTGTTGGCAGGCATGCCGGCAATGCGATGCAGTGATGGCAGCATGAAGGCTGCGGTCTTGCCGCTGCCGGTTTGTGCGGAAACAATCAGGTCCTTGCCTTCAAGGGCGCGGGGGATGGCTTCTGTCTGCACAGGAGTAGGTTGAGTAAAGCCGGCTTTTTTCAGCGCAGCAAGAAGAACGGGCGACAGACCCAGTGTATCAAATGACATTTGTAATCCTAAGTAGGTGTCAGGCAAGTCTGTCCATCAGGCGAGCAGAAAAGAATGAGATAGCGGTTGTGATGCCGGGCGAATGCAAAACATTACCCAGGCAGCCAGAGGAAGATACCTTCTGGCAGACCGTACACAATGACAATTCTGTCACGCAGCAAAGCCTCGCGGGGGATGCACCATGCAAACCTGCGCTTTACTTATCAGGATGAACAAACGAATGGAGTAGCCAGACGAATCGTTGATCGGAGCATCGAGCCGACCGGATCAACCGTTGCATGACAGAGGAGATACGCATGCGGGTCTGGAGGTAGGAGCGATGATGGCTTTTGATTAATAAGCCGGGCAGCAAAAATAGAACGTATTCGCTGCAAAGACTATGATTGTATAGGTGTTTTCCCTAGAATGCAAGAAACTTTATAAATCAGCGATCCGCAGCAACGCCTGTTCCAGCGCGGCGTCGTCGGGCAGCGTGGCTTCAGGATCACCAAAAACCGTTGTAAATGTGTCAGTCAGATCCTGTTGGTAGGCAGGCAGATGACGTTTTACAAGAGCGATACGGTCGGCGCAGGCCAAGGCAGCTTCGCTGTCTGTCTCGTCTCCCAGGTCGCGTGCAGCCCCCCAGACCGGATTGGGGAAATGCCGGTCATCCCGAAAACGCGGAATAATGTGCCAGTGCACATGAGGCACCATATTGCCCAGCTGCGCCACGTTGATTTTGTGAGGCTGAAAATGGCGCCGCTGCAATGCTTCAACGAGGTAAACCGCGCCCATCAGCGCACGCCTTTCGGCCGACGTCAGATCAGTCATTTCCTGCACATGGCGGTTAAGGACGACACGGGTAAAGGCAGGGTAGTGGGGCTCCCCGGCATCAATCACGCGCAGGAACCCGTTGCGGTACAGAAGCGCGCCGCCGGGTTCATTGCACAAGGGGCAGTTGCTGGTTTCAATCATTGACAATAAACGATTCAAGCGTAACCCCGGGATCGGCTTCGCGCATGAATGCCTCGCCGATGAGGAAGCCGTACACGTCGTGCTCATGCATGCGGCGCACGTCGTCTGCGCAATGGATGCCGCTTTCTGTAATCACAAAGCGTCCCTCCGGGATATGGGGAAGCAGATCCAGCGTGGTCTGCAGCGTAGTTTCAAAGGTTCGCAGGTTGCGGTTGTTGATGCCGATGAGCGAAGACTTCATGTCAAGTGCAATGTCCAGTTCTGCGCGGTCATGCACTTCGATCAGCACGTCCATATCCAGCTCGTGGGCTACCGTTTCCATCTCCCGCAATTGCTCGGGCTGCAGGGCAGCAACAATCAGCAGAATGCAGTCGGCGCCCAGCGCCCTGGCGTTGATGATCTGGTAAGGATCAATCATGAAATCCTTGCGCAGTACGGGTAGCGGGCACGCCGCACGTGCCTGGCGCAGATAGTCGCTGGAGCCCTGGAAAAACTGCACATCAGTCAGGACTGACAGGCAGGTGGCGCCATGCGCCGCGTAAGTATGGGCAATTTCCGCAGGATTGAAGTCGGGCCGTATCACGCCCTTGGACGGGGAGGCCTTTTTGACTTCCGCAATGACCGCGGTCTTCTTCTGCCGGATTTTTTCGCGCAGCGCGTTGGCAAAGCCACGAACATCTTTGCGAGCCTGGGCTTCACGCAGCAGATCCGCTTCACTGCGGAACTGACGCTGCATGGCCACTTCTTCTTTTTTTACACTGAGAATTTTCTCAAGAATATCGTTCATGACGAGAATTTCCTGGTATAGGCACGGAATTCCTCTAATTTATCACGTGCCGCACCGGATTGGATGAGTTCGCGTGCCTTATTGATCCCTTCCTGAATGGAATTGGCCTGATCGCCCGCGTAAATGGCCAGGCCTGCGTTCAGGACGACGATATCTCTTGCCGTGCCTTCTTCGTTATTGAGGGCACTCATGACCATATCGCGCGATTCTTCGCGATTGCTGACCTTGATGCTGCGGGTGGACACCATTTGCATATCGAAGTCTTCCGGATGGATCTCATATTCCGTGACCTTGCCATCCTTCAGTTCTCCAACCAGCGTTGCCGCGCCCAGTGACGCTTCATCCAGATTGTCCTTGCCATGCACCACCAGAACATGTTTGGAGCCCAGTTGCTGCAACACGCGTACCTGAATGCCCACCAGATCGGGATGAAAGACCCCCATCAGCTGGTTGCCGGCCTTGGCGGGATTGGTGAGAGGCCCCAGGATGTTGAATATGGTGCGCACAGCAAGCATCTTGCGGATTTCCGCCACGTTTTTCATGCTGCCGTGGTGGGCTGGCGCGAACATGAAACCGATGCCGGTTTCCTCAATGCATTCGGCCACCTGTTGCGGCGCCAGCATGACATTGATGTCCAGCGCTTCCAACACGTCCGCACTGCCCGAAGACGATGAAGAACTGCGGTTGCCATGCTTGGCAATACGCACGCCACCGGCAGCTGCCACAAACATGGCCGTCGTCGAGATATTGAAGGTGTGGCTGCCGTCACCGCCCGTACCGCACATATCCAGCAGGCTGCCCGGGTTGCTGATTTCCACAGGCGTGGCGAACTCGCGCATCACCGTTGCTGCGGCCGTGATTTCGCCAATGGTTTCCTTTTTGACGCGAAGGCCCATCAGCAGGGCGGCGGCGATGGGCGGCGGCACTTCGCCGCGCATCAGCTGACGCATCAGATACAGCATTTCGTCATGGAAAATTTCGCGATGTTCAATGCAGCGCGTCAGGGCTTCGGTATAGGAAATGCTCATGATTGTATGTCCAGGAAGTTTTGCAGCAGCGCGTGGCCGTGTTCGCTGAGAATGGATTCAGGGTGATACTGCACACCGTAAACAGGCAGACTGGTATGCTCCACTGCCATGATCTCGCCGTCGGCGGTTTCTGCAGTAATGCGCAGGCACTCGGGCAGGGACTCGCGTTCAATCGCCAATGAATGGTAGCGGATCACCGTGTGAGGCGAGGGCAGGTTGCGGAACAGGGCGGAACCATCATGTGTGATTTCCGATGTTTTGCCGTGCATGATCTGTTTGGCACGAATGATTTTTCCGCCAAAGGCCGCGCCAATGGCCTGATGACCCAGGCAGACGCCGAGCACCGGAATTTTGCCCGCGAAGTGGCGAATCAGGTCGACAGAGACACCCGCTTCGGCAGGTGAGCATGGGCCAGGGGACACGCAAAGGCGCTCAGGGTTCAGGGCGGCAATCTCTTCAACGGTCATCTGGTCGTTGCGCACGACATGAACGTCCTGGCCGAGTTCGCCAAAATACTGCACCAGGTTATAGGTAAACGAATCGTAGTTATCGAGCATGAGTAGCATGGCAGTTCCTCAGATGGGTTGATCAAGACCGTATTGCACCTGTTCGGCGGCGCGCAGCACGGCGCGGGCCTTGGCTTCGGTCTCGTGCCATTCTTTCTCAGGATCGGAATCGGCCACGATACCTGCAGCGGCCTGAACGTAGAGCATGCCATCCTTGATCACACCAGTACGGATCGCAATTGCGACGTCCATGGTGCCGTTGTAGCTCAGGTATCCGGCGGCACCACCATAGATGCCGCGGCGTACCGGTTCAAGTTCGTCAATGATTTCCATGGCGCGCACTTTGGGGGCGCCGGTCAGCGTACCTGCCGGGAAGCTGGCGCGCAGTACATCAATGGCATCCATGCCAGGTTTGAGTACGCCCTTCACGTTGGAAACCAGGTGCATCACATGCGAGTAGCGTTCGATGGCCATCTGGTCGGTCACTTCCA